>DASRHX010001100.1:0-3387 GCA_035650295.1 Bryobacteraceae bacterium
TGTTCCCTGATTGACCGACATGGAGCCTTCGTAAGTGTTGCCAGTGACGCCGACGAAACTGCTCATCCCCAAGCCAACTTTGGTGAGATCGCCAACGCCGTGGATGAATCCGTAGAAAGTCATGGATGCGCTGTCCAGGGCGGGGAACAGAAGCAGGTTGTGCCCGTTGAGGTTCACGTCGCCCTCCAGGTTGAGCCTGTGCACGGTGACGTCGAAGGCCTGGTTCTGGGCGAGGATGAGATTAAGCTGGATGCGCACGAGGCCGTTCTGGTGCGCGGCGCTGACACCGTTGGAAATCACGATGGGGCTGCCGGAGATCGTGAGCGTGTCGCCGGGTTCTCCGAATCCGATCATACCATTGAAGAGCAGCGAGATGAACCTTCGGCCAGCGAGGTTGTTGACTGAGGAGAGCCGATTCGCCTGCCCGGGGAAGACAAGGTCATCGCCATTTTGTGGGGCGCCGCTGGGTGACCAGTTTGCGGCTGTGCTCCAAAAGTTATCGGAGCCATTACCTGTCCAGGTGCGCGTGACGGCGTGGGCCGAAGAAGCGGGTGCGAAGATCAAGGCGACGAGGATGAATGTCTTCATAACAGTTCCTGCGTTCGCTGAGGGATTGAAAACCTTTCAAGGACCGGCGAGAGGGTTCTGAGGGATTCGCTGCCTTTGAGCAAGCGTATGAAAGATTTCGCCCGGCAGGGCGAACGGCAGTATAAACGACTGTTGTCGCCAAATATGGCTACTGTGACCGAATCTTCTCTTTTGACGCGGCGCTCCCTCATCAGCCGGTTGCGCGACTTGGATGACGCCGAAAGCTGGCGCGCGTTTTTCGATACCTATTGGGAACTGATCTACAACGTGGCGCGCCAATCTGGTCTCGGCGAGTCTGCCGCCCAGGATGTGGTGCAAGATACGGTTATTGGGGTTGCGCGACAGATGCCCGAGTTTCGCTATGACCCTGCCAAAGGGTCGTTCAAACATTGGCTCCTGCGCATCGCACGCCGGCGCATCATCGATCATTTGCGCCGCGTCTATCGGCAACCGCCGCGGGCGGAGCATGCGCCCGAAGCGCTCGATGACGCGGAGCCGGAGTCGGTGTCAGATCCGGCGGCCGAGAAGATTCAAGCGACATGGGAGACAGAATGGGAGCGGCGGGTTCTTGCGGCTGCTATCGAACAGGTGAAGCGCGAGGTGAACCCTAAGCATTTCCAGATTTTCGATTATGCTGTCCTCAAAGAATGGCCTGTGGCAAAGGTAGCGGAGACGCTCCGCGTAAGTGCTGCGCAGGTGTATCTGGCCCGGCACCGCGTGGCGCGCGCCGTCAAGCAGCGGGCCAATGTGCTGCGCGAAGAATTTCAACGGGGCAATTGTGCTCAGCCAATTCCATGAACCATGGCGCACGATCAAAGTCCGCAGGTTCTCATTGGACTGGCCTGGATAAACGCAACCGGGTAGGATCTTGATGCGAGATGTATGAAACCGCGGGACATTGCCGCCGATCTTCGTGAGCGCCTCGATTCCTCGCTCGCCTCGGGTTCTGATAAGTCTGCCCCACCATCGCCGCCGCCGCGCCTGCCAGACCATGAACTCCTTCGCTGCATCGGGCGTGGCAACTACGGTGAGGTCTGGCTGGCCCGCAGCGTCACCGGAGGGTTGCACGCGGCGAAAGTAGTGTGGCGTCGAAACTTCTCCAGCGAGCGTCCTTATGATCGCGAGTTCCAGGGCATTGTGCGCTACGAGCCGATTTCACGGTCGCATCCCGCCGTGGTGCCGGTGCTGCACGTCGGACGCGATGAGGCCGCGGGTTTCTTCTACTACGTGATGGAACTGGCTGACGATGCGGCGTCCAAGGATCCTCCCGATTTCTCTTCGTACACTCCTCGCACTCTTCGTTCCGACCTAAAACGCGCGGGTCGCCTCCCGCTGACCGAGGCTCTTCAACTTGGCGTTCAACTCGCCGACGCCCTCGGCCACCTGCACCGCAACGGTCTCGTCCATCGCGACGTGAAACCGTCCAACGTCATCTACATCGGTGGCCATCCCCGTTTGGCGGACATCGGTCTCGTAGCGAGCATTGACGAGGCGCGTTCTTTCGTGGGAACGGAGGGTTTCATTCCACCGGAGGGTCCCGGCACGCCGCAGGCCGACCTGTTCGCACTGGGCAAGCTGCTTTACGAAGCCGGCACCGGAGGCGACCGGTGCGATTTTCCGTCGCTGCCCGAAGACTTGAATCAATGGCCCGAACACAACGCGGTGCTGGAATTGAACGAAGTGCTCGCTCGCGCGTGTTCGCCGAGCTCGAAGCTTCGCCATGCGAACGCAGCGGAGTTGGCCGGCGATCTGAACCTGCTCCTCGCCGGCCGCTCAATCCGCCGCGCTTACTCGGTCGAACGCCGCCTGCGCCGATTTTATCATGCAGCGCTTGCAGCAAGTGCCGTGGCGCTGGTCGCTGTGGGCGCGCTCTGGTTTCAACGTGCACGTCGCGCTGAGGCCGAACAACGCGCCGTACGCGAGCTGGCGTTGCGTCAGCGCGCACAACAGGCGGAAAACGAAAAAAGCGTCGCACTGCGTCAGGCGTTGCTGGAAGAAGCTCGCGCCCGTGTGGGAGGCCTGGAACCGCAACGGCGCTCCCAGGCCTTGAGGGCCTTGACCCAGGCGGCCGCCATCCGGCGGGACACCGACTTGCGCACGGTAGCCGCCACGGCTTTGGCCACACCGGAAATTCGAGAAGTCAGGACCTGGGAAAGAAATCGTACGGACCCGTACAGCGCTGCTTTTGATCCAACCTGTGAGCAGCGAGTTACGGCTGACGCGAGCGGGACGATTATTCTGAGGCGCGTGACGGATGACACACCGCTGGTGACGTTGCCCGGTCCAGGCATCCGCGTGGATGCCGTCACATTCAGCCCGGATTCTCGTTGGCTGGTGGCCAAGCATCGAAACGGCGAGTGGCGGTTGTGGAACCTTCCCGCGAGAACGAACCGGATCGTGATCCCGACAAACGTCAGCGCGTGCGTTGCATTCTCGGCAGACAGCCGCTGGTTGGCAGCCTGGCTTGGGCGGGGTGTGGTAGCGGTGGAGGACCTCGATGGCGATACGCGCCGCCTTTTTAACAACGATGTTCATCGCATCAATCAAATCGCCGTGCATCCAACGCTTCCTCTGTTGGCAATCGCGCAGTGGAACACGAACGGAGTAATCGTGATGAATCTCACCAATGGCGCTATAGAAGCGCAATATTCGTTGCCGCGCGGTGCAGGAGCCGTCGCCTGGCATCCGTCCGGCACGCAACTGGCCGTTGGCGGCACTGACTACGCTGTCCGCGTCTGGAACTGGCCTGGCGATGACAGACCGATCCATCTGCTGCGTACCCATAAGGGAGAAGTAGTC
>DASRHX010001101.1:0-8622 GCA_035650295.1 Bryobacteraceae bacterium
CAGCCCTGGCTTATCTATGGCCTCATGCGTACGGCCGACGGCGCTTCGATGCAGGTTTCCAGCGGGAATACCATGTTCACGTTGCTCGGCTTCTTGGGCATCTATCTTGTGCTGGGCGTACTGTTCGTCTTTCTTGTGCATCGCGAGATTGAACATGGACCTGGCGTTACCGCGACGGGGGGGCACTAGGAGACCGCAATGGAGACGCTCTGGTTCATGATTGTCGCCGTGATGATCGCCGTCTATGTGGTGTTGGATGGATTCGATCTGGGCTCAGGCTTCGTCAGCGCTTTCGTCGCGCGTACTCCGGGCGAACGCCGAGCCGTGATTCGCGCCATCGGTCCCTATTGGGATGGGAATGAAGTTTGGCTGTTGGCCGCGGGCGGGGTGCTTTTCTTCGCCTTTCCGAAGTTGTACGCGTCGAGCTTTGCTGGGTTCTACTTGCCGTTGATGATGGTGCTTTGGCTGCTGATTCTGCGCGGCATTGCCATCGAGTTTGGCAGCCACGTGAGCAATCCGTTGTGGCGCAACTTCTGGGATGCTGGCTTTGCCTTCGCGAGCATTCTGTTGACGGTTTTCTACGGTGCGGCGCTGGGAAATGTCGTGCGTGGCGTTCCCCTCGATAAGGACGGAATTTTCTTTCTGCCCCTGTGGACTGATTTCTCAACGAGTGGGCAGCTGGGCGTTCTCGATTGGTACACCATCCTGATCGGCGTACTGGCCGCGGCCACCCTCGCGCTCCACGGTGCACTGTGGGTGAACTACCGTGTTGTTGGCTCGCTGCAAGAGCGCACGGCTGGGTTCGCGCGCAAGGTCGCGATCGTCGTGATTCTTCTCACCGCCGTCGTGACCAGCATCACGTTCCAAGTGCAGCCGATGGCCGCGGCGAGCCTCACCGCGCGCCCGTGGGGTTTCTTATTCCCCGCATCGACGCTTGCCGGACTGGCGATGGTCGCGGTGTATCTGCGCAGGCAGGGCGGGCAGCTGCGCGCATTCCTCGGTTCCTGCCTGTTCATCGCCGGCATGCTGACCAGCGCGGCGAACAGCGTCTACCCGTTCGTCCTTCCGGCGCGGCCGAATGCGCAATGGGGACTCACCATATCCAACTCGAGCACGTCGGCCTACGGCTTGTCGATCGCACTCTATTGGTGGGCGCCCGCGCTGGCGTTGACGGCGGCGTATTTCGTATTCCTGTTTAGCAGGTTCCGGGGAAAGATCGAGGTTGTGGAGGCTGATTAGTCCGCCACTCCAGGCCAGCACGTCGGATTGAATCTAAACTTGAAATTCGTCAACGGTGCCGGAGGCGCCGGTTCCTCGTCCGTATGCCGTTGCTCGAATGTTAAACTGGAATTTGTCTAATACGATCCAGCCTGCCGCCATTGGTGTGCCCAACCGTCCGCGCGTCGCCGCGGTCAGTTATCTCAACACCGTGCCGCTCGTCTGGGGCATGCTGCATGGTCCGCAGCGCTATGTGTTCGATGTTCACTTCGACCTGCCCAGCCTCTGCGCGCGTGAACTAGAGGAAGGCCGCGCCGACCTGGGCATTGTCCCGGTAGCCGAAGTCTGGCGCAACGGTTGGGACACCGTGCCCGGCTGTTCGATCTCCTGCCGCGGAGAAGTGCGCAGCATTCTTCTGATCTCGCAGAAACCCTGGAACGAAATCCAAACGCTGGCGGCCGACCGCGGCTCGCGCAGCTCTGTTCTGTTGGCGCGAATTTTGCTGAGCCGCCGTTACGGAGCGCACCCGCGCGTGGTGGAGCGTGTTCCGGAACTGGCCCCGATGCTTGCTGAATGTGATGCCGCGTTGCTCATCGGGGATGCCGCGCTGAGGCTCGACCCGGCCACGCTTCCCTATGCCGTGCTTGATCTCGGTTCGGAGTGGCTCGCGTTGACCGGGCTGCCGATGGTATTCGCCACGTGGTCCGGACCGGCTTCGGCAATCGAGCGCCATGGCCGCGAGCGTCTGGCGGAAGCTTTTGCGGGATCGTTGGCGCACGGCCTCTCCCATATGCCCGAACTGGTGGCCGCCGAATCGGCTGGACGCGGTTTCGACCCGGCGGTTGTCGAGCGCTACCTCACGCGAAATGTCGTCTTCTCACTCGGCGCCGAAGAGATCGCTGGCCGCGATGCCTATCTGCGCTACGCTGAAGAGTTGCAGCGCGCCGTAGCGGAGCCGGCGCTGCCGCTGGAGACGTCTCGATGAATATTACTCGTAGCCAGGCACTCGACCTGTTTGCCAACGACGATCTGCTCGGTATCGGCATGGAAGCCGATGCGCTTCGGCGGCGGTTTCACTCCGAAGGCGTGGTCACCTACATCATCGACCGCAATATCAACTACACCAACTTCTGCACCGAGTATTGCTCGTTCTGCGCTTTTTACCGGCCGATGGGCCATAAAGAAGGGTACATCCAGCCCATCGAAGTAATCCTCGATAAGATCCAGGAGACGCTCGAGCTCGGCGGTACCGGCGTGCTGATGCAAGGCGGCCTTCACCCCGACCTGAAGATCGAATGGTATGAGGAAATGTTGCGCGCCATCAAGCTGCGCTTCCCGCAGATATGGCTGCATTGTTTCTCGGCGCCTGAGATCACCAACATTGCCGAAGTAAGTGGCTTGTCGCTCCACGACACCATTGCCCGCCTCCGGGATGCTGGCCTCGATTCCATCCCCGGTGGCGGCGCCGAAATCCTGGACGATGATGTCCGCCACCGCATCGCCCGCCTCAAATGCAAGTCCCAGGAATGGATCGATGTCCACCTGACCGCTCACCGGCTTGGCATGAGCACGACGGCGACGATGATGTTCGGCTGTGGCGAAACTATCGAACAGCGCATGAACCACTTGGAGATCGTCCGCAACATCCAGGAGGAGACGGGTGGGTTTACGGCCTTCATCCCATGGAGCTTCCAGCGCGAAAACACGTCGCTTGGCCGTTTCGTGAAGGAGGAGGCGACGGCGGTGGAATACCTGAAAACCCTCGCCATTTCCCGCTTATATCTGGACAATGTAGTCAATATTCAATCCAGTTGGGTGACGCAGGGTCTGAAAACATGCCAGGTAGGGCTTCGTTTCGGGGGCAACGACGTTGGCAGCATCATGATCGAGGAGAACGTCGTTTCGGCGGCGGGCGCCCGCAATCATGCAAGCGAGGAAGACCTGCGGCGCATGATTCGCGACGCCGGGTTCGTACCCCATCAGCGCGACACTCTCTACCGGACCTATTTTTTAAACTAAGCCGGTCTCGGACGAGACGGGAACGGCATCAGACAGCCGCGGAAGCGGCCATGGGTGCGTTCAGGAGGCGAACTTGAGCGTGCATCCACAGGGCGGCATCCACCAACCCCTTGGCGTCGGCCGGCTGCAGAGCGGCAATGTCGAGGTTGGCGGCCTGCAAGAGCAACCGGACGCGGATCCGCATCAAGTTCCAGCGGAATTCGGCGCCCCTCTTCACCAAGGCGACGACCAGCTCGGGCTGGTCCTGCTCCTGGTCGCGCACCAGAGTGCGTGCCACCAGATGCAATTGATGGAAATCACGTTCCAAATTACTGAGATACGCGCGAAAGATCTCTCTCCGTTCGGCGCGCAGGTTGTCGGCCAGTGCCGACCGGTAGCCTGGTTGGCGTTCTAAGAACTGGTAGTCCTCTTGTCCAAGCAACCGTTCCAGCGGGCGGTAATAATCGCCGCGAAACGACTGAATTCGCTTCCAATCGATGCTTTGTTGCTTTGAGGCCGCGCGGAGACGGCGATGCGAAAGCAGGATCACGCCAAGCAGAGCCACCCCAAACGCGACGACCGCTGCTACCAAATAAGGTTGAGTGAGCAAGGCGTCCATACTGCAACGATACAAGAATTATGGCAGTACGGCAATCTCAATTTACGAATGTCCGAATTTTTATCTCATAATTTTCGTAAATATGTATAAATTTCCATCCTAATAATGTCACTTGCCGCCGCTCCGCAGCAGCACCTCGTTCATTTGCCCCAGCCGCCGCAGCATCTCCTCGGCTCGCTCTTTTGGTACCGACGCGCGTGGTCCGCTGGTTTGGTCAGCCGCCTGCGGAATCAACCGCCACAGCCACACCGTTGTAATGACCAGATTGAGAAGCTGGATCCATATGTTCAGCGCGACGACCGTCTGCGGACCCATCAGATTCCGCATGAGCAGAAGAAGGGCTTTGAAGAGGAAGTAGATCGTCAAGCCGGTGACGATGAGAAGCGAGTTCCGGCGCAAGAGCACGGGGAAGTAGAGCAGAAAGGCGGACAAAATCAGTAGCAAGAGCGCCAGCGCGGTAGTCAGGGCACGCTCGGTTACGTGCATGGCGAACAGGATCGGATACTTCTGATGCATGGCGGAAAGATCCGCAAGCATCGTTGCGCCCGTCACTGCAATGGCTACGATCACACCTGCCGTGACCACCCAACGCCCCGCACTAGCGATTCCACGATGTTCTTCGAGCACACGCCGGTAGATTTCGTAAACAACGCCGAAATACAAGGTCCAGTGAAATGGGCGGAACGTCAGCCATACGATTGCGTACAGGTTGGTATTTCGTGGCAGAAACTGCGAGATCAGCGAGGTGAACAAGGTGAAGGTGGAAAAGACGAACAATACCGGGTAAATGGACCGCAATCCTGTCTTCCACATCTTGAAGACCAAGGCGGAGGACACAAAGATGCTGAGCCACTCAAGCATCCTGGAAAGGTTGGCCCAGCTCAAGAAACCGTCAGTTGGCATGGGCGTTCCATTTGCCCTAAAATGTCGCAATTCTACGCGACGGCCTCTCTATTCTCACCTGTAGACCGGCTGCGGGCAACTAATTTACGTGGAAAGGGCCGGTTGAACAGCCGGCCCGCCACGAATGCCCTTCGCCCAGGCACCATGCCGGGCGCTGACGGGGATCTAATTGCCGCTAACAATCGACTCTTCGCAGGGGAAGCAGGTCGGAATCGGTTCTTCGGCAACAGCCGTGTTCATGATCGAACCCATCATCAAAGTCATCATCAGCGCAAATACGAATTTCTTCATGGGAAAGCTCCTTGTTTCTGTCAGGTTGCGTTTGATCCGGGCTGGACAAACGACAGTCCTGAACGTACTGGAGCAAATCCCTAATTGGGGTTTAAGGCTCTACATTTTCTCCTTTCAGAACAGGAAGCTATATTTCCTGCGGAAATACCCCCGCAGTCTCGGGTCATAGGGCTGAGGGGGTGGAGGACCCGGCGAATGCCGCCCAGATGGCTTATCTCACGCCTTATGCTATGCTTTGGTTTCGGCGAAGGCATCTATGCGTGATGCAGCCCAAGCTCAGGGACAGCAGAAGGCGGCTGCCGAGTTGTGGAAACACACACTCTCCCAGATTCACTGCCAATTTGGCCGGCTGGTTTACCTTTCCTCGTTGCGCGATGGCAACACCGGCGTATACCAACACCATGGGTTGTCGCTGGTTTTAGGAATTGAGCAGGCTGGAAAAACCCTACAGGATAGCCATATAGAATGTTTCCGCGAGTGGTTGGTTCTCAACCTGAGGGAACAACACGCCGATCTTTCGCTCTATTTCTCTGAACAGGACGCGGAGTTGAAGGTAATAGTTGGCACGTGGAGCCGGCTAGCTTCCTACAGAAACCTCATTCCCGCTTCGGCGACGGCCACTGAGCGTCAGCTTTTTCTTTCCGATCTGGAAACTCTGCTTGCCATGCTTAAGAACGAGTGCGGCGCCGAAGATCCGGATCCCAACGCGTAGCGATGCCGGAAACCTGGCCGATGATGTCCACCTCGTCGATGGCAAACATGCGTGGTGACTCTTCCGATGCCGGATGTGGAATCACGATGAGCTTGTCTTCGATGGTTGAGCACCAGGAACAGATGTAGCCACTGCGATGCTCCAAAAAGTAGATTGGCCGCTCAAACTCGTTTGCCCATCCGAAGTTGACAACTCGTCTTTTGGATTCATTGATTTGCAGAAGCGCGCCGGGCTGCAGAATCGGATACATCGTCCAATCCTCAGTGCCGACGAAGGCGTAGCGATGGTTCTTTGGATCCAGGCCGCTCAGCAGCATGAGCGGCAAGCTCCCCCAGCGCTGGATCAGCCGGCTCACATAAGTCGTCTTGGTTGTATCGATGCCCGGATCCAACGAAAGAGGAAACAGAACGGAGCCATGCTCCGGCGTCGGAAAGCCAATAACGTGCGTCTTGTCAATGGGCAGGCTGGCGGCATCGCCCGGAAGCTGTGTCAGATCCACTCCGTACCATTGCAGCAACTCGGAAAAATCAAGACGATAGATGGCACTGAGTGTGTACAGCCGGTAGATCGGCGGGACTACACCTTTGTTTTCAATATCGGACAAGCGGCTGATGGGGATCGCGAACTCATCGCTCTTGTGCCGTTCGGCGATGCGCAGGCTCGCCTCTTCCACGTCGCGGAAGCGCATGTTCAAGCGTTCCCGAACCCGTTTCAGTTTTTGCCCTGCTTCCTCCATATCGGCCTAACCTGGCGTACCACGCACAGACGATGGCCGAATTGCCGCCCGACCTGGCAGGTCTGCCACGCCCCTGCTTCCCCCTCCCTGCGTTTGTCCCGGGCGCCTGCCTTCACCCCTGATTTCCACTCAATCGGGACGAAATCGGAACACGCAGAAGCATCACTCAGCGCAACAGGTAGTATAACCTCCGCATTTTCCTACTGCAAGAAACTCATCCGCCCATTCTGTTCTAAATTCGGAACAAGCGGTTTGCAAACATGACTATTTCCAAAAAAATCGTAGTCGGCATCTCCGGAGCTTCAGGCTCGATATATGGGCTGAGATTACTGGAGAAGTTACGCATTCGGGGAGGCGTGGAAACTCATCTCATCGTCACGCGAAGCGGCGAACGCACGGCATTTCTCGAGACCGGGAAGCGCGCAGCCGATATTCGAGCGTTAGCCGATTACCATTACCCTGTCGAAGACATCGGCGCGAGTCTCGCCTCCGGATCCAAGCCCCCCGATGCGCTCGTCATCGCGCCGTGTTCGATCCATACCATGAGTGCGCTCGCCTGCGGCATCAGTTCCAATCTTTTAATCCGCGCCGCCGACGTCGCACTCAAGGAACGGCGTACAGTAGTCCTCATGGTTCGCGAGACTCCTTTCCATTTGGGACATTTGCGCACCATGGCCGCGCTCACGGAAATGGGCGCCATCATCGCTCCGCCGATTCCCGGCTTCTATCACCACCCGCAATCCATCCTCGATATCGTCGACCATTCCGTCGAGCGCGTGATGGACCTCATTGGCTGTCCGGCTCCGGATGCCCGGCGCTGGGATCCCGGCTCGGAACCGGCGCCTTCCAAATAAGGACCCGCCTCTATGCCCACCCGCCCCGACCGCATCGCGTTTCAAGGAGAACTCGGCGCTTTCAGCCAGATGGCGATCCGTCAGCTTCTCGGGCCAACGGCAAAAGCCGTCCCATGCCCGACGTTCGAGGCGATGTTCGGCGCGCTGGCCGCCGGCAGCGTACACGGAGCGATGGTTCCGATCGAGAATACGCTTCATGGATCGGTGCATGAAAATTATGATCATCTTCTCCGATTCGACCTCCCCATCGTCGGGGAGACAAGCGTCCGCATCGTCCATAACCTGATCGTGCCGCCAGATTTGAAGGCTTCCGCCATCCGGCGTGTGTACTCACATCCGGTCGCACTGAACCAGTGCCTGACCTTTTTCCGTGACCATCCAAACCTGGAAAAGGTTCCCTACTATGACACGGCCGGCAGCGTAAAGATGCTAGCCGAAGAGAAGCCTCGCGACGCGGCCGCGATCGCCAGCGTGCTGGCCGCCGAGATGTATGGCTGCCGAATTCTCAAACGTTCCATTGAAGACGACAAACTGAACTTCACTCGCTTTTTTCTGCTTCGCAGGAAGGCGCCTCCGCTTCCCGCCAAGCCTCCCAAGCGCGGATACAAAACTTCACTTGTCTTTACGACTCGCAACGTTCCCGGAGCGCTTTTTCGTGCACTCAGTGCACTCGCGTTGCGCAATATCGATTTGAATAAGATTGAATCGCGCCCATTCAAGGGCCGCCGCTGGGAATACCTGTTCTATGTGGACTTCCTCGGACACACGAACGAACCCACCGTCCGCCATGCCCTTTCGCATCTGCGTGAAGTCGCCGATATGCTGAAGGTGCTTGGATGCTACCCGCGAGGCGACTAAGGGATGCGGCCGCCTCTGTTGCTCCTTTTCGCTGCCCTGTGCGCGGCCCAAACGCCGGGTAAGTTCGACTACTACGTGTTGGCCCTCTCCTGGTCGCCTGAATATTGTGCATCGCAGGGCGGGACGCGCGACAAGCTCCAGTGCGTCGACCGCCGCTATGGCTTTGTCACGCACGGTCTGTGGCCGCAGTACGAAAAAGGCTACCCACGCGGATGCCGAGGCTCCGCCGCGTTATCCAACGACACCGTGAAGCGCATGCTCGACATCATGCCCAGTCCTAGCCTCGTGCGGCACGAGTGGCAGGCTCACGGGACGTGCTCCGGGCTCACGCCTGGAGTTTATTTCGAGACTCTCCGCCGCTATTACGGGAGCATCCGTATACCAAAGGCATTTCAGGAACCCACCACCACAATCCTCATCGAACCCTCGGTTC
>DASRHX010001102.1:0-6972 GCA_035650295.1 Bryobacteraceae bacterium
CGTGAAGACGCCGGCGCAGGAACATCTGGCGAGGCTCTAGGTCTTCTCCGATCCCGCCCGATGCGGCTGGCCATGGCGCAATACTTCATCGCCAACTTCGTGACATTCCTGCCGCTCTCGTGGATGCTTCCCTACCTGATCGAGCACTATCGGCTCTCTAGCGTGCAGGCCAGCTACTACGCCACTCTGCCGCTGCTGATCGGGGCTTGCGCACAGTGGATCTCAGGATTCCTGGTGGATGCCCTGTACCGCTCGCGATATCGCGCCTGGTCCCGCCGTTTGCCTGCCATGCTGGGTTTCGCCTTGGCTGTTGCAGGCGTGGGGGCAATGCCCTTCGCCCAGACCGCTCCGGCGGCGGTCGCGTTCTTCGGGGTGGCCACACTCGGCGCCGAGTTGACCATCAGCCCCAGTTGGACTTTCTGCCTCGATATCGGCGGGAAGCGCTCCGGCGAAGTCACCGGGACGATGAATATGGCGGGAAACCTCGGCTCTTTCGTCAGCGCGAACGCATTTCCATTCCTCAACCGCCTGACGGGTGGGGCCACGGCGTACTTCAGCGCAGTGGCTGTACTCAGCGCAGTGGCCGCGCTTTGCTGGACGGGTATGGGCAGCGTGAGCACGCGCGAAAGCCAGAGTCCCAGTGAGCGGATGAGCGTTTAATCAGGTATATTGAATGAAGACCACGCGGTGAGGTGCGAGAGCGGTTGAATCGGGCGGTCTCGAAAACCGTTGAACCTTTACGGGTTCCGTGGGTTCGAATCCCACCCTCACCGCCAGCTTCCGTCCCGGACACATCGGTAACAGAACGTTCCTAAGAGATAGGTAACACTTTTGGCCCGAAGGGATTGTACAAGGGCTGGAGCGTTTTCTCTTTCAGATCGATATAACCGAGATCGTAATCCATAAAGCTGACGAGCCAGATTCCGGCATCGACTTCCTTTACCCCCACCGCCTGGCCGGCCAGCGATGTGCTGAGGTTGATCTTTTTGCGGTACAGGCAAAGCCGGCAGCAACTGGTCACCGTGACAGTCCGGTCGTGAAACGGGTAGTGGGGCTCCAGAATGCCGTGGTAGGGTCTGCTCGAGGCTGCATAAACCTCAGCCGGACACCTCATCTGCAGCGCTTCATGGGGCTGTTCGTTGTTAAATTCCTCGATGAAGCCGTCGAACTTGGCCTGCTGCTGGAGGATGTTGGCGCCCGCAGGACGGGTGGCTTCCTGTTTCAGAGTCAGGTGCATGCGCTCGTGCCGGCCGTTCTGCTGCGGGTGACCGGGCGTGATGCGCTTCGCCGAATGGATTATTCAATCCTTCGAAGCTGTCGGTGTGGTGGTTGCGGCTGGGCATCGGCATTGAGCGGTGAGCGGATAGCAGTAGCGCTTGTCGCCCAGCATGAACTCGCCCTTGTAGTCGGTGCACCATAGATCGTTCGGGTTCAGGCCGTCGGAGAGGGCTGTGCCCTCGGTCTTTGTTCGGCGACCGAAGGCGGGCTTGACCAGTCCATGCCGGTCCAGGACAGCGTGGATGGTGCGCAAGCCGGAATCTTCACCGCGTGCGGCAATCGCCGCAGCAGGCGCTCGCGGATCTTGCGCGCTCCCCAGGTGGGTTTCTCGCGCCTGGCTGCCACGATTGCCGCTTCCACCTGTTCCGGCAGTTGATTGGCGTAGCGGAAGGGACGGCGTGTCCGGTCGCTGAGTCCTTCCAACCCGCACTCTTCGTATCGTTCGAAGATCTTGTAGCCGGTCTTGCGCGAGATCCCGAACTCACGGCACAGCGAGGCCATGCTTTCCCCGTCCTTGAGCCGCATCACAAACCGCATCCGCTCATCCATAACAGAACTCTCCTTCCATGGCATGCGCTCCACCTCCTACCTTCTTTGAGGCACAAAGTGTTACCCATCTGTCCGGTACGTTCTGTTACCTATGTCTCGGGTCGGTCACCCTGTCCCTCCCCTTCGCCGGATAGAATACGGCAGAGGCGGAGTTTCGCATGACCATCCATCTCCACCAAACCTCCTCATCAGCTTCGGAAGCGACGATCCGTGGCCACAACGTGACGATTGACAGGCCCGCTGACAAGGGTGGAACGGATACCGGTCCCATGGGAGGCGAGCTTTTTCTCGCAGCGGTCGGCGGTTGCTTCATGAGTAACCTCCTGGCGGCGATCAAGGCGCGCGAGGCGCGAGTTTCCGCCGTGCAAACCGAGGTGACCGCAAAGCTCGAAGGCACGCCCGCCCGCTTCACGGGCATTGCGCTTCAGGTTGCCGCCGATTGCGAGGATCGGGATCTGCTGGAGAAACTGGTCGAGATCGCCGAGCGCGGCTGCATCATGGTGAACACGCTGCGGGACAAGCTCGATCTGGAAGTTCGAATCGCCGCTACACGCGAAAGTGGGGCCGCAGCAACTCCATAATCTGGTCGAGCTCGCGAAGGTCGGTCTGGTCCATGGTGAACTTGCGGGTACGGCGCATCACCACAGTTTTGAAGATGCCGCGGCGGCGCAGGATCTCCTTCTGCAGTACGTAGGTGGTGCGCCGTTCGAGCACGGCGGAGAGCAGAAACTTCTGGAATAGTTCGTGCGCTTCCTTCTTCTTGCCTTCGTGATACCAATCCCAAATCTGCGCCTGAATGTCGGCGAAGCCTGCGCCGGCCATAGTGCCGCCCGAGCCTCGCTCCATCTCGTTGTAAAGGTTCATCGCGCCGCCACCGGTGGAGGGAATCAACGTCCGTTTGCGCTCTTTGACGACGCGAGTGACATCGTGCGGAACATCGCCACTTTCCAGCTTCAGGATGCGTAGAGAGGGGATGCGGTCGGCCATGCGGAGGAGGAAGTCGGTGGACATGCCGGGATTCGACACTTGAATGCACATCGGCAGTTTTGACGCGGAGGCGATGGAAGTGAAGTAGTCAGTGAGGATGTCGTTGTCGCCAGTGCCGTCGATCGGCCCGAGAGCGTGGAGTCCGTCGGCGCCGATCTTCTCAGCATGGCGCGCATAGTCCATTGCCTCAAACTTGTTGGCTCCGTGGACGCCGATGAGGACAGTGGTGCGTCCTTTGGCTTCCTTGACGACAGATTCGGTATGGCGCATCCGCTCGTTGTAGGAGAGCGAGTTGGTTTCGCCCGCTCCGGCCGGCCACACGACACCGTGAACACGGCCTCGGGCAAGGAAGTCGGTTTCCTTGCGGAGCGATTCTTCGTCTATCGAGAGGTCGTCGAGGAAAGGCGTCTGCATGATGACGAAGATGCCCTCCCACGCTTTTTCGGCTGCGGATGCCGGTGCGGCCAGGAAGGGAAGCGGTG
The DNA here is from genome assembly GCA_035650295.1 of Bryobacteraceae bacterium. Taxonomy (GTDB): domain Bacteria; phylum Acidobacteriota; class Terriglobia; order Bryobacterales; family Bryobacteraceae; genus JAFLBB01. The sequence goes on from DASRHX010001102.1 coordinate 3,297, forward strand.
CGGCGGCGAGTGCGGCCGGGAGTTGGAGAAAATCGCGTCTATCCAGCGAACGTGGCATGCAGAATCTCTATCACATTTTGAAGCGCGACTGCCCCGCTACAATGGTGATTTCCCCGCATGAGAATCGCACTTGCGCAGATCAACACGACCGTTGGGGACCTGACGCGAAATGCCGACCTGATTCTGGCCACGGCTCGTAAGGCGGCCGAGGGCGGGGCTCAAGTGGCTGTGTTTCCGGAGCTTGCCATCACTGGTTATCCGCCGCGCGACCTCTTGGAAAAGCCGAGTTTCCTTGTGCGCGCGGAGCGGGAATTAGCGCGGCTCACTGAGGCAGCGCGTGGGCTGCCGCTCGATCTCATTGTGGGCGCCATCGGGCCGTCGATCGACGATAAGGGCAAACGCGTGACCAACCGCGCAGTTGTGATTCGAGACGGAGCGGTAGTCTTCGTGCAGATCAAGCGGCTGCTACCGACCTACGACGTATTCGACGAAGGCCGCTACTTTGATGAAGGTCCGCCACAGGCGCTGACGACGATTCAAGGCACGCCGACGGGGTTGATCATCTGCGAGGACGCCTGGAACGACAAGCAGTTCTGGGAACGGCAGCTATACGAAGCCGATCCGGTGGAGGACCTGATCCGCGCCGGAGCGCGTGCACTGATCTCGATTAACGCATCGCCGTATCACATGGGGAAGCGGGCGCAGCGGCGCGAGATTTTCTCGACGGCTGCGCGGCGAAACAAGGCTCCTTTCGTATATGTAAATCTGGTGGGCGGCAACGACCAGCTTGTGTTCGACGGCTCGAGTTTTGTGATGGATGCCGAAGGCAACGAAATCGCCACGGCAAAGAGTTTTGACGAGGACCTGGTATTCGTGGACCTCGACGCGGGAGTAGGCGACCAGCACGCGAATCTTGCCGTGGAAAGCGAAGCCGTGTACGAGGCGCTGGTGCTCGGGACGCGCGATTACCTGCACAAATGCGGATTCAAACGGGTACTGCTGGGATTGTCGGGCGGTATCGATTCGTCGATCACGGCGTGTATAGCGGTGGACGCGGTGGGGCGCGAGAACGTGGCCGGTTTCGGCATGCCCGGTCCGTACTCAAGCGATCATTCGGTGACGGATGCGCGCGTGATGGCGGAGAAGCTGGGAATCCGCTTTGAGCTGGTGCCGATCAAGGAGCAGTACGAGGCGTTTCTGCGAAGACTCGATCCGGTGTTTGGCGACGTACCGCGCGATGTCACCGAAGAGAATTTGCAAGCACGGTTGCGCGGCGTCACGCTAATGGCTGCATCGAACAAGTGGGGAGCGCTCGTATTGACCACGGGCAACAAGAGCGAGCTGGCGGTCGGTTACTGCACACTCTACGGCGATATGTGCGGCGGCCTGGCGGTAATCAGCGATGTGCCGAAGACGCTCGTCTATGAGTTATCGCGGATCGCCAACAAGCGCCACAACGGCGCGATACCGGAAAATGTGTTTATGAAACCGCCGTCGGCCGAGCTGCGGCCGGACCAAAAGGACACGGATTCGTTACCGCCTTATGAGGTGCTCGACACAATTCTGCGGGACTATGTCGAGGAGTACCGCGCGCCGAAGGACATTGCCGAGCGTCACGGCTATTCGCTCGACTTGGTGCGCGACATCATCAACAAGGTGGACCGCAATGAATACAAGCGGCAGCAGGCGGCGCCAGGACTAAAAGTCACCACGAAAGCGTTCGGCATCGGCCGCCGCTTCCCGATCGCACAGAGGTTCTCCGAATGAAGAAGCTATTGTTTCTGGCCCCACTACTGGGCGCCGCCGCGTTGCTGCTATCGCAGCCTGAACCGGTGATCAAGGTGGGCCCACTGGCGGGAGGGCGTGGGTTTCTGTTGAATTCGGGATGGCTTCTACGGCCCGCGGGCCGGCAGATAGAACTCGACACTTATCCGATGTCGAGCCTGCTGACGCCAGACGGGCGCTATCTGATCGTGCTCCAGGGCGGCTACAATCCTCCGTCGATCACGGTGCTCGACGCCAAGTCGGAACATGCGATTTCGACCGTGCGTGTGCCCGATGCGTGGCTGGGAATGGCACTCACACCGAATGGCCGCCTGCTGTATGTATCGGGCGGATCGCGGGCCGAAGTGTACGAGATCTCGCTCGACGACAACGGCAAGCTGGAACTGAAGCGCACCTTCCCCGTGGTGGCCGAGCAGGACCGCACGCACCGTGATTTCATTGGTGATGTGCAGCTAGACCCGGCAGGGCGGCTGCTCTATGCGGCCGATCTGTTCCACGATCAGGTGCTGGTCATCAACCCTTCGTCGGGACGCGTGATCGAAAAATTCAAGACGGGCCGGCGGCCATATCGAATCCTGTTTCACCCCGATGGTAAGTCATACTTCGTGACATCGTGGGCCGATGCGTCTATCCATCAACATGAAACCGCCAACGGGCAGCAATTGAACTTTGTGCGCGTGGGCCAGCATCCGACCGACATGTTGTGGCGCGACAAGAAATCGACTGATGAGGAGAAGACCGGCGATGCCGACGATAAGCCAGCCGTACCAGCCGGAGGCGATTCGGCGTTTCCCTGGAAGGCGCGGATATTTGTCACCTTGTCGAACACGAATTCAGTGGCGGTCCTGGGGATCAACGACTCGAAGGATCTGCAGCGGCTGGAGACGATCAACGTCGCAATGTATCCACGGCATCCAGCGGGGATGACGCCGAGCGCACTGGCGCTATCCGCCGACCAGAACAAATTATTCGTGGTTTGTTCGGACGCGAACGCGGTAGCAGTGGCCGAGGTGAACTCGAACCGCACGCGCGTGACTGGTTTCATTCCCAGCGGCTGGTATCCGATTGCGGCTCGGGCGCTGCCCGACGGCCGTCTGTTTCTATTCAATTCGCGCGGCGGAGGAAGCCATCCGAACAAGGGCGGTCCAAACCCGACTCAGCGCGCGGCGCGAACGCATCTCGGGATGCGGTCAGACCAATATGTGGCGCAGATGCAGACCGGCTCGGCGTCGGTGATCGATCCATTCGACGAAGCACGGCTGGCGCAATACACGCGCTCGGTGCTCGAGAACTCCGCATTCCGCGAATCAAAGTTAGATCAGGCACACGATGACGTACCGGGCCATCCAGTGCCACGTTCGCCGGACCAGAAGTCGCCGATCGAGCATGTGATCTATGTCGTCAAGGAAAACCGCACGTACGACCAGATGTTCGGCGATTTAGGCAAAGGCAACGGCGACCCGAGCCTTACGCTGTTCGGCGAGCAGGTGTCGCCAAATCATCACAAGCTGGCCCGCGAGTTCGTGCTTCTAGACAATTTCTATGTGAACTCCGACGTGTCGGCCGACGGGCACAACTGGTCGACGGCGGCGATCGCGCCGGACTATGTGCAGAAGATGTGGCCGAACTCCTACGCGGGGCGGCGCAAGCATTATGACTACGAGGGTGGCGAATCGGCGGCGCTCCCTCCATCGGGACGTATCTGGCATCAGGTGCTGGCGGCGGGATTGACGATGCGCAATTTCGGCTACTGGGCTGACAACAAGCCAAAGGCCGCGGCCGATGGCGTGCAGATCGAGAAGCTACGAGACGCCGCGCTCACTCCCGTGACGAGCATGCAATTCCGTGCCTTCGATCTCGACTATCTCGACATCGATCGCGCCCGGGTGTT
>DASRHX010001103.1:0-3614 GCA_035650295.1 Bryobacteraceae bacterium
GCGCGCGCCTGCCAGTCCCGGCGCGCCGCTTCATCCGCCTGCCGCGCACGCGCCACCTCGGTCAGATCGATCGTCGGTAGAATTGCCTTCCGGTCAAGATTCGGATCAAGCGCCTTGGCCCTAAGGAAGTACCGCTCGGCGAGCTCGGCCGCCCTCGCATTCGGCCTTCCTGTCTGCAGCGTCTGGTTGTACTGGCTCCGCAGCATGTAAGCGGCATTCCCCAGCACCCATACGTTCTTTGACGCCTCCAGCCCCGCCTGCGCCCGCGCCGCCAACGGCCCGCCGTTCAGAACGGAGAGGGCGTAAAGATTCGCTAACGGCCGCAGAGCGAATGGATGGTTCGGGTCGGCTGCCGCCGTTGCTTCCAGATAGTGCATGTGGCGTTCGGCCTCCAGTCCCTCGAAGAACGAAGCCGCGTTCCACTGAACCGCTGCGTCGCCCGCCTTTGCTTTCGCAGCCGCATCCCATAGCGAGGCCGCACGCCGGTACTCCGCCGGCGTCAGCTCGCCCTGCGAGAACCGCGACACCGGCGAATGCAAAATCTCCGACTCCGGATGATGTTCAATCAACCACAGCGCATATTGGACACGCTTCGCACGATCTTCCGCCCGTGCCGCCCGGTCCCCTCGCTGATGGTAAGCCATCAACTTCAGCCGAGCCGCAAAGTCCGCCGGATTCGCCGCCAGCGCAGCTTCGAGCTTGGCCACATCCGCGGCCTCCAGCTTCAAAACATCGCGCAGAGACTCCCCGTACCATGGGCTGAACATCGGGGCTGGGCTCTGCGCCAGGGCCACCAAGGAAAGAATCAAAGCCATCGCTCCAACAGCAATTGGAACGCCCATGGCCACATCATCCCACCCTCTGTGTCGATCTGTGGTTAACCCTCAGCCCACCTGCCGCCTACTGCCCGCCAGTCTTTGCCGTCTGCGTCGCCGCCGGAGTTGGCGGCCTCCGCCCAGGCACCTGCGCCAACTGCCGCGGCGCCAACTTGTGCCCGCCGTCGCTCGCCTTCTGGAGCCACTTCCTCGCCTCCGCGAAGTCCTGTTCCGCGCCTTTCCCGATGGCATACAACATTCCCGCCATTGCCTGCGCCGGAACATAACCCGCCTCAGCCGCCTCCACCGTCAACCGCAGTGCCTCCGCCGGATTGCGCGTCAAGTGCGCCTTACCCTCACAAAACTTCACTGCGGCGGTGTCCTTTACGCTGCCACAGCCAAGGTAGTCGGCGAAATACTGCTGCGCTTCCGCTGCCGTCCGCTGGAGCCACTCCGTCCAACCGCCCTCCGGCTCCTTGTTCTCCTTCCGCGGCAAGTCCCCGCGGAACTCCGGATCGCGCACCTGCGAAAGAAAATTGCTCGCCATCGTCCGCAGCCGTTCGTCTTTGTCGCTCAACATCGTCACCAGCGCGCCGAATAGCGCCGGATCCTGCTTCACACCGTTCACCTGCAGCCGCGCCGCGAAAATAATCCCGTCTAGCGCACTCACGCGGTCGTCCGCATCCACTGCCTTGCCTTCCGCCATTGCCATCTCGATCAGTGCGTTCTGCGCTGCCGCCGACCGCCAGTTCGCATGCAGCGCCAGTGCCCGCAACGCTTCCCGCCGCACTACCGGCGCCCTATCCGTCGCCGCCTTGCCAAGCGCCGCCATCGTCTCTTCGTCAAAGATCGCGTCATATGCCGTTCGCGCCGCCGCGGCCCGCACAGCCGCATCCTGCGAAGCCAACAGCTTCCGCAACACCGCTCCCGCCTGTGCGCCACCCACCAGCGACAGGGCAGGGAAACGCCCGTTGCTCATCTTCGGGGCCTTCAACAACTCTGACTCGGCCGCAGACAACGCCATCGTTTTATGCCGCAGTCGTGTCGCCCAGGCAATGGCATCATCGTTGCTCGGCTGATGATACGTGCGCGCGCCCAGATCGGCGAACTCGCGATAGATGATGTGATAACCCTTCGTGTAAGTCCGCGCGTACGCGTCGCGGACGTTGGTCAAGTGGTGCGACAGATCGCGCAGTCCGAGCACCAGGTAGATCTCGGGCATCGTTTTCGCCGCACCGAGCGGCTTCTCAATCTCGGGCTGCATCTTCCACCAACCCCAGCTGTAGCTGATCGAGCCCGCCGTCAGGTTCGGATACAGCATCGAGAACTCGCCCGAAATCTTGCCGCCCTCGCCTTTGCCATACATATACACACGCCGCGGATTGACCGCGTAGGTCTTCAGCGCCCAAGCCAGCAGCTTTTGAATCGGCTCATGATCTTTCGGCCCGAATTTGCGCTCCTGCGGACCGCCGGCCACCAGCACATACTGATCGAGCAACCCCTGCCGCTTCAGCGCCTCGCGCACCGGCAAAATCTCATCGCCCACTGGCCTGTCATGCTCGGGAAAGCATAGAAACAAACCCAACTGCTTCGCTGGATCCGTGGTGCCTGCCGCCGGAGCATTCGCCGGTGCTTCCACGACGTATTTGATGATCGTGTTTCCGCTCGCGTCCTTCAGCTCGGCTTCCGGCGCCGCAAACGCCGCGCCCGCCATCAGCAATGCGATCCCTGCAATCCTCATGCGACCTCCCGTGCGCCCCCATAGGCGCGATCTAGCAATTCCACGACATGGTATACCGGCTGGCCTGTTTTGTGAATCTTCACGCCCGCGGCCAGTTGAATCATGCATCCCGGGTTCGCGGTCGCGATGGCATCAGCTGACGTCTCCGCTACCGAGGTCATTTTCTTGTCCAATAGCGCCATTGCCATTTCGTTCTGCACGATGTTATAAATTCCCGCCGACCCGCAACAAATATCCGAACCCGTCATCTCCACCAGCGTCAGCCCCGGGATCGCGTTCAACAGCTTTCGCGGCGCTGTCCGCACCTTCTGCCCGTGCGCCAGGTGGCACGAATCCTGGTAGGTCACTCGCATCTTCACGGGCTTCTCCGGCGGCCTCATCTCGATCGACGCCAAAAATTCGTTGATATCCTTCACCTGCGCGCTGAACCGCCCCGCCGCCTCCGTTCCCAGCAGATGATCGTACTCTTTAAGCGTGGAGCCGCATCCGGCGGCGTTGGTGATGATCGCGTCAAATCCCGCGCCTGCCAGCGACTCCACATTCTGTGTCGCCAGCCTTCGCGCCGTCGTCCGTACGCCCGCATGCAACGCAAGCGCTCCGCAGCAGGTCTGGCTGTCCGGCACGTGCACCTCGCACCCATTCGCCTGGAGCACGCGTACCGTCGCCTCGTTCAATCGCGCGAAGCTAATGTTCGCGATGCAGCCACCCAAGAGCGCCACCTTGTACCGCCGCTCGCCCTTGGCCGGAAAAACCTTCCCATATTGGGAGAAAAAGGTCGGGAATTGAGCATCCGGCGACAATTCGTCCAGCTTGGCCAACCCGAGCGCCTTCAAAATTCCAGTCGCCCGCATCAACTTCTGCAGGCCGCTTTTCTGATAAATCGCCAGTTGCAGCGCCGCCAGCCGCAATAGCGTTCGCGACGGCAGCAGCGTATCGAATAGAAAACTCCTCAGCCAGCGCACATGGGCCGCCCGTGGACGCCTCGTTTCAATCTCCGCGCGCGCATCTTCGATCAGCCGCCCATACTGCACGCCCGATGGACAGGCCGACTCGCACCC
>DASRHX010001104.1:0-2481 GCA_035650295.1 Bryobacteraceae bacterium
GCTCACGAATCCGACGCCACTGATCCTTCTTTTGTTCGCCCTGCAGCCGGCGTGGTGGCCAGTTTGCGCGGGAGCGGCGGCGTTGCGCGGCTTGGCGGCGTGGGCCACGGCCGGCCCCGTCCTCCACGATGTGCTCACGGCTCGGCGCTGGTTCCTGGTGCCGATACAGGATCTGCTGAGCTTTGCCTTCTGGTGCGCAGGCTTCTTCGGCAACACGATTCACTGGCGTGGGCGACAATATAAGTTACACCCTGATGGCCGCTTTTCTCCGACCTCTCGCTAGTCTTCTCCTCCTTTCTTCTTTGGTGGCCGAGGAGCCGGTCCGCAAGGACGCCGTCGTCGTCACGGGCACCTATTTGCCTGTTCCGCTGGACGATGCCGACCGCAGCGTGCGCGCACTGCAGGTTCGCGGCGAACCCGCACTGGTGTCGAATACCGTAACCGACTTCCTCAACCTCGATTCGTCGGTCGATCTGCGGCAGCGGGGGCAGAGCAACATTCAGACTGATGTTTCAATTCGCGGCTCCACGTTCGGACAGACGTTGGTTTTATTGAACGGGCTGCGGTTGAACGATGTGCAGAGCGGCCACCATAACCTGGACATTCCCGTGGCGATCGACGCCGTGGAGCGCGTGGAAGTGTTGAAGGGATCGGGCTCGACGATGTATGGATCGGATGCCGTGGGCGGGGTTGTGAACCTGATTACGAAGCCGCCTGAGGTGAGCGAGTTTCGCCTGCGCGGCGCAGTGGGCAATTTCGGCTCGAATCAGCAGCGCGCCAGTGGCGCGTGGGTGGGCGCGACGCTCAGCCAGCAGTTTTCAGCCTATCGCGACTTTTCCACCGGCTTCATACCGAATCGCGACTTTCGCAGCCTGGCGCTTTCTTCTACGACGGGCGTTGACACCTCGCTGGGCCATAGCGAGTTCGTGCTCGGCCATGCCGACAAGCCATTCGGCGCCGAACAGTTCTACGGCAACTACAACTCGTGGGAGCGCACCAAAACTTGGTACGGCTCGCTTCACCAGACATTTGCGAAACGTACGGAAGCGAACGTGAGTTTTCGCCGTCACACTGATCTTTTCGTTCTCTACCGCGATCGCCCCGAAGTGTTCACCAATCGCCACGCGGCCGAAAGCTGGCAGACCAACCTCCGCCGTTTTGAAGAGATCGGATCGAACGCGCGGCTGCACTATGGTGGTGAGTTCCTTCACGACGCCATCGAGAGCAACAACCTCGGCAATCACACGCGCGCTCGCGGAGCGGCTTACGCAGCGTTCGATATGCGCGCGCTGAGTCGCTTCTCGTTTACGCTCGGCGTGCGCGATGAGCTGTACGCCTCGGCCAATCATCAGGTGAGTCCGACGGCCGCGGCGGGTGTCTGGTTGACGCCGCGATTGAAGCTGCGCGCGAGCCTCAGCCGCGCCTTTCGCGTACCAACGTTCACCGACCTTTACTATCACGACCCGGCCAATCTCGGCTCGCCCGATTTGCGTCCCGAGCGCGCCTGGAGCGGGGAAGCCGGCCTCGACTGGAACCTCGGCGGCAATCTGCGCGGCGAGATCACCTACTTCCGGCGGCACGAGCGCGACGGCATTGACTACGTGCGCCGCTCGCCCACTGATATCTGGAGGGCGACCAATTTCCAGAGTCTGCGCTTTCAGGGCGTGGAGGCAGGTGTGTCGATTCGCGTCGCGCGCACGCACCTGTTGGATTTCCGCTACACGGGACTGCATGGCGCACAGGATCAGCTTGCCGGGGCCTTCTCCAAGTACACATTCAACTATCCGACGCATTCCGGTATCGCCGGCTGGCAAAGCTCGCTTCCCGGCGGGCTGCTAGCCCGCGTTCGCGTGGGCGCCGTGCAGCGCTACGCTCGAAACGTTTACGGCGTCGCCGACGTCTATGTCGCCAGGACCAAGGGGCGGGTGCATCCTTTTATCCAATTGACGAATTTGACGGATACTCTCTATCAGGAGATCTTTGGTGTGGCAATGCCGGGTCGCGGCGTGATGGGTGGAATCGATGTGGTGGTGTTCCGTGCCCACTAACCGTCGGGCGGTTTCGTTCCTGGCCTTACTGCTCGGAGTGGGCCAGCTCTTCGCGCAGCCTCAAAACCAATTAGACGCGAGCAAATCGCTGTTCACCGTGTTGGCGGCTCTTGATGCCGCCGACGAATCCCCGGACGCGAACTCGCCGTCCAATCACCCTTTGCGCAAAGCGCTACGCGACAACATTCAAGCCCGACGTTTGGCTTCGGTGCGCGATCTGCGTGAGTTTTTCCGCCAACACCGGCAGGAGTCGTCAGCGGCCACGATGCGCCTCTACATTACCTTTGGCCTGCTCACCGACGGCCCGCCCGATTTCAAGCCCAAGATGCGCGCGCACGAGTTACCTCCCGATGTCGCTTCTATTGCCGAACTCGGTCCGCTGCTGCGGAAGTTCAGCGACGAGGCCGGTATGGATGCGCTCTGGCAGCAGTCG
>DASRHX010001105.1:0-2358 GCA_035650295.1 Bryobacteraceae bacterium
GGCGGAATTGGTAGACGCGCCTGACTCAAAATCAGGTTCCGCAAGGAGTGCTGGTTCGAGTCCGGCCAGGGGCACCATCCAGTTTGGGAACTTGAATCACGCGCCGGGCGACGCCATCAACCCACAAAGGCCCATCGTGGCAGATGGCAATACCGTGATTTCACTTCCGCTTTCAGGGAAATAACCGACATGGCGGGAGCTGTTGCTGGTCTCGTCCCAGTCGTGAATGACCCATTCCGGTCGTCGCAGATGTTTTGGGGCGGCGAACTCAGAGCGATGAGAGTTTGATGGCGGCGCGGTCGCAGAGTTTGGCACCGGGAAGGCCGGAAAGATCGGATCGCGCACCTCTCCGGCCAGCGACTTTTCGGAATACTGCTAACTTGATTGGCTCAGCCGAGCTTCCGTTCCATCAACGCGCGAATTTTAGGAGTTGGGGGAGCGTGAAGACGAAATCCAACTCGGTTTTGGGCTTATGGCACTGAAAGCAGGCGTTGTAGTTGACGTTCTCACTCGGTTTTCCGTCGGGCCCAAAACGCCCGTACTCCCACTCGCCATTTCGAAGGTCTGCGGGGTACTCGGTACCCCAACCCGTGCGCTTCTCCATCACGACGATTCGGTCCAGGCGGCCCCGGATCAAGCGGCCGTTGGCATCCTTCACGAGTTCGCCCTTGTCGTTCAGGACTGCCTTGAAAGTCGGCGCGCTTAGCACGGTTCCGCTCGGCAAGGGCTGGCCCGACTTGAGATTCTTGAGCGCCTCAGGATTTACGTAGAGCTCTCGAACCTCCTTTCCCACATGCCCAAGGTCGGCGTTGTTCTCCGGCTGATCCAGCACGTCGTACAGCACATGAGTTTGGTAGGCCGGAAAGGCAACCTTCTCCGGGCCGGCAACGGCAGAAGTGATGACAATCAAAGAAGAAGTCGTAACCATGACAAGGAACGCTCTGGTCATCAGCCTGACTACGGTACGCTGCTTCATTGTGTTCCTCCTCTCTCGTCTTTGATCGCCGTACGCGCAAGCAAACGTGCCCTCGCGCGCGACGTGAGCGTAATGGACCGCGAGAATGGAAATCTGAGTGCAATACCTGCCGCCGGCATTCGCGCTGCCGCTAAAAAACAGACTTCGGCACGTCCCGCTGGCAGCTCGCGGATTTAACTCAATGTCCGTGCAAGCAGCGTACAAGGTTGGCCAAGTGGTTGGAAGGGGCGTACAGCGCCAACTTTCACCGTCCTGGCAACCGGCGTGATGTCGGCTCATGGCACGAAACGGCCGATCCGCTCACGCTGGGCAATGTCCGTTCATTCGGGTGAAGCGGTCGCTCCGTCGCGCTCGAAATGACGTTATTGACCCGGAACGGACCTTGAGGGTGGATCACCGAGCCGGCTACTTCGGTCGCGGTGGAGGCGGGGCGTGTCGGATTAACTCGCGGCCGGGATAGTCCCGACGAGTATGGGCGACCAGCTCCTCGATGAATTGCTCGGCATATGGGGCGAAGAATCGTTGCGGATCCCAGGCGGCGCTCAGCCATCGCCCGATCGCCGCGCCGCGTTGGGCCAGCGGCGTGGCACGCACGCCGTCACGCGGAACCAGTGCCGTGGAAGGGACCACGGCGATCCCATGCCCTTCCCGGGCCAACGCAATAATCGTGTGGGGGGCCGCGCTTTCCAGCAGCACGCGTGGGCGAATATGCGCGACGTGGCAGGCCGCATCGAACCATACCCGCGAGCCAAAGTCGGTGTGGAGCAGCAGCAATGGCTCGTCTACCAACTCTGCAACATCGAGCGTGCGGCGGCGACTGAGTGGGTGGTTCTCCGACAGCACGGCTAACACGCACACCGGATAGATCGTACGACACTGGAAGCGTTCAACATATGCGATCATCGCCAAGTGAACATCGCCACGATTGAGGCGGTCCGACAGCCGAACCGTGCCCTCTTCCACGAGGTGCACTTCAATGCCGGGGTGACGCCGCCGGTAGGCCGTCAAGAAAACTGCCAACGTGCTTTCGATCGTCTGGGGTGTGGCGCCCACGCGCAGGATTCCAGTCTGCCCGCTCTTGAGCGCCCGCGCGCGCTCGCCGATCGAGTCGGCATCCTGCAGCAGACGCCGGCTGCGGCGGAGCAGGTCCTCGCCTTCCGAGGTCAGTTGCATGCGGCGGCCCATCCGATTGAACAACGGCACGCCGAACTCGGTTTCGAGCGCCTGAATCTGGGGAGAGGCTGCGGGCTGGCTCAGGTGCAGCCGACCCTCCGCTCGCGCCAAGCCTCCGGCATCGGCGATGGCAATAAAGGTGCGGAGCTGGCGAAGGTTCACGGACCGGAGTCTTGCAAATTCTGCAATGGATAATGATTGATAATTGC
>DASRHX010001106.1:0-15390 GCA_035650295.1 Bryobacteraceae bacterium
GTAGCGCGGACGACCTGCTCGGCTGGATCGAACGTGCCATCACTCCACGCACTCGCGTGATCGCCGTGACCCACGTCACGAGCACGACCGGGGTTCTTTATCCCGCCCGTGAGATTGCAGCGCTGGCGCGGCGCCGCGGCATTTGGATGCATCTGGACGGCGCGCAGACGTTCGGTTGTCTGGATGTGGACCTGAAGTCGATCGGCTGCGATTCGTATTCCACCAGCGCGCACAAATGGTTGATGGGGCCGCTCGAAGCCGGTCTGCTTTTCGTACGCGCCGAACGCATTCCGCAACTGTGGCCCTCGATCGTAACCGCCGGGTGGGCGGAAGACCTGAAGGGCGCGCGCAAGTTCGAAGTATTCGGCCAGCGGGACGACCCGCGGGTGGTGGCGCTCGAAGCCTCGCTCGATTTCATCGACCTCATCGGTATGGCGAACGTCGAGGCACGCATGCGGGCACTCGCCACGCGGGCGAAAGCGGCTCTACGGGCCATTCCGTCCGTGGAACTAAAGACCAATGTCGAACCGGAACTCTCCGGCGGCGTGGTGAAGTTTAAGCTGCGTAAAGTGCCGACGAAGCAGGCCTACGACACGTTATGGGAACGGCACCGGCTGGCGATCGCAATGACGGCTTCCGGCGAGAGTGAAGGGTTACGGTTCTCTCCTCACATCTACAATTCACATGAGCAGATTGACCGAGCGGTAGCGGCGGTGAAGGAGCTGGCAGGCTGAACCGAACAGAGCGCGGCGGCTCACCACTCCGCGTAGGGCGTGCCTTCGAGGCTGCGTTTGTCGCTGCTGCTGCGGACGTCGTAGATACCAGGCTCGGTTTGGTTGACGCTGGTGAGGGCGTCTTCCATGATGATCTTCCAATTCGTATTTCCCGCGATCGGATCTTCGGGAATCTGGCGTAAATAGCCGGCCTGCACAAGGTCGTCCAGGCTTTGCGGACCCTTTTGCTTGTCGTATGTGTATTCGTCGATTACGGTGCGGAGGGTGAACAGGTTATTTCGTAGCACTGTTTCCTTTGTGCGAAGAACGACCTTCTGATACACCGGGACGGCGATCGACACCAGAATGGAGATGATCGTCATCACGATGATGATTTCGATCAGCGTGTAGCCTGCCTTCCGGATTGCGGTGGATCTCGTTCGCATGATCGTCACCATTCCGCGTACGGCGTACCGTCGGCGGCCTTTTCATAGGTCAGAGAGTAAACCGCGAAGACGTTCTGGCCGCCCCAACTGGTGGATTTGGGATCGTCGCGCGTGGAGCGCATGCCCCATTCGGCGCGGCCGGTAAACGGATCTTTGGGAATTCGGCGGAGGAACTTCACTTTCTTGTCCACCTGGCCGCTGACCTTCACGCCTTCCACCAATACCTCCAACGATTCCGGATAGTTGTCGGTATCCATTTTTTGTTGCCCAAGCTGGTTCGCGTCGGCGGCATCTTTATATTTGTCGATGGCGGTGTGAATTTCGCGCAACGCCCAACGCAGTTCGCGCTCCTTGTCACGGCGTACCTTGTAGCGCGCAAGCGGCAAGGCCATCGTCGCCAGCAGCATCAGGATGGTGAAGGCGACAATCAACTCCACCAGCGTCATACCGAAACGCCGGCGCGACGTGCGTTTGGGCGCGAGCTTGCGTACTAAACCCACTCGTTTACTCCACAGTCACATTTGCGACCGGAGGCGCCGCGCTTAACGGCTGCATCTGTGAATTGCGCAGTGTCAGTTCGGTGATGCGAACGTCAGTCGAGCCTTTGCCTACCACTTGGAACATCAGCGTTACCAATCCGCCGGAGCCATTCACACCGGGCGAGCCGGGCAGGCGGTTGAGGACGATGGTGGCTTCGCCGGCATCGTTACGAATGTTGCGCGAGAAGATGGGCGTCTGGCCGTCGCCCGCCATCAAATTACCGCGAATCACATCGTTGAGGCGCAGAACCTTCGGGTCGAAGCTCAACTGCATCGGTGCGCCGAACAGGTCGGAAGCGCCTTCGGCGGTCAAAGTCAATACGACGACGCCTCCAAGAGCGGCGCGCGTCCTCTCCGGTTGGAAGCGGAGAGCCACGCCGCCACCAGCGGCCGGTTTCGGGGCTTCCGTCTTGGGGGGCTCAGCAGCTGGCGGCTGCGGAGCGGGTGTCTCGGTTGGCTTCGGCGCCTCGGGAGTGGCAGGGGCGGGAGTGCCGGCGGGCGCAGCCGGCGCGCCGGGAATCAGTTGCTCCATCACGCCCTTCGCTCCCTGCGGCGGTGGTGCGAGCGGCTGTCCGACGCGGCTCTCCCCGGCCTCCGGCTCTCCGCGCGCCGAGTAGCTGAGCTTCACCACTTGCTCGGTTCCGGCGGCGACACCCTTCAAATTCCGATCGTCAAGGTTCAGGCTGCGCACGATGTGGGGAATGATGACAATCATCAACTCGCTTTGCCCACGTTCGATCGACTCGCTGGAAAACAGACGCCCCAAAATAGGAATCGAGCCCAACCCCGCGACGCCGTTCACTGTTTTCGTGTCCTGATCCTGCACAAGGCCGCCGAGAATGCTCATCTCGCCCTGACGCAAACGCAGAGTATGGCTCAGCTTGCGCTGGCCGATTACGGGCTGCGTCAATCCGCCCACGTCAATCTGGTCGCGGATATTGGAAACGTCGATTTCAACGGCGAGGCTGACCTCGTCGGCCGAATGGATCTTTGGCGTGATGTCAACGTTGACGCCGACATCGGCAAAGTTGAACTGGGTCGAAACGAGCGGCGAAACGCCGACACTTCCCACGCCCGGCTGAAAACTGCCAGTGGCATAGGGATAGCGGTCGCCAATTTTGAGGGAAGACTTCACGCTGTCCACGGCCCGGACTTGCGGAGATTGCATCACGCGCGTGCCGCGATCGCTCATCAGCGCCTGTATGAGAGCGCCTGGGAGCGTCATCGACCAGTCGCCAGTTTTGAGATATTTCAAATTGGAAAGCGGGATGGCGGTGGATGTCGAAGGGGTCTCGCCCTCCGCCGTCGTACCGCCGGGGGTGGTGATGGAACTGCGCGGAGTGAAAGCGATGGGCAATTGCAACCCCGCGGAGCCACCGGCCAAAATGCTGGCCGCCAGATCGCGTGTACGCGTCCTGTTCGCTTCCATCACGACGACATCGATGACCACCTCGCTCTTCGGCTTGTCCAGATCGGCGATGACCTTTTCCGCCAAAGCGACCTGGTCCACCGTGCCGCGCACCATCAACGCGCTATGGGCGTTGTAGGTAAGCACGCGGCGGATGTCGGTGAGCGTGCGAAGCGCGGTGGCGATTTCCTGCAACTCTTGCGGCTGAGTGATGTTCTTCACGTAAAAGGTCTTCACGACCATGTCCTGAAAATCGCGAAGCTTCGTGACGTTGTCGTTGGTGACGAAGATCGTGGTATCGCTAAGCGGCTTCCAATAGGTTTTGGTCAGCACTGCCAGTTGATCGAGAGCCTGTTCGAGCGAGATGCGGGCCACATCCATCGAATAGTTCTTGCCTGGATTCTGAAACTCTGGATCAAAGACGACGTTCACGCCGGTAAGTTTGCCCAGCGTTTCGTAGAGCACCTTGATCGGCTGGTTGTTCATGCGCAGTTGCGACACCTGCCTGGTGAGCGGCTTGAGCACCGGCGCGTCTTGAATGGAAGCGATACGGCGTTCCGTTTCCTTTTCGGCCGCTTCGGCAGGCGAGTCGAGGCTCGCGTTCGGCTGACCGCCTTTGCCCTGGTCGATTAATTTGAGCGTACGGCTCAGTTCATTTCTGGCGAGGGAACTGGCGGGATCAATGGCCACCGCCCTCTTGAATTCCGCAACCGCCTCTTCAAGCTTGCCTTCTTCGCGGAGCTTTTTGCCTAAGTCCACATGCTTCAACCCGGCCTGAAAGCGAACGCGCTGGGCCGCCATCTGGTAGGCGGCGTCTTGGGGGTCTTCGGCCTGCGCCTGCTCGAAAAGCTCGAGCGCCTTGTCGTAATCCTTCTTGGATTCGGCCAGCCTGCCCTCCTTGAGGAGTTTCTCGCCCTTCTTGGTTCGCGCACCCAAATCGGGCGCCGCCAGGGAAATGCTCAACAGCACCGCCAATGCGTTGATTATAAAAGGCTTAGAGTTCAGCATGCACGCTCGTGTTAGGATGGACCTCAAGCCCATCTAATCCATTGACGGCGCGACCCTTCCGAACGTGCAGGGGAACTTTTTCACATGGCCGCAACCGAGCAAAAGCAGTTCAAAATTGTCGCTGACAACCGGCAAGCGCGCCATAATTACCACCTCTCCGACTTCCTTGAGGCAGGCCTCGCGCTGACGGGCACCGAGGTGAAATCGGCACGCGAGGGCAAGGTGCAGCTTGTCGACGCCTATGCCGAGATCACCGGTGGAGAGGCGTGGCTGATCAACGCCCATTTTTCGCCTTACTCGCATGGCAACCGAGCCAACCACGCCGAACTGCGGAAGCGGAAGCTTCTGCTTCATAAAGGCGAAATCGAGAAGCTTGCGCATAAGACCCGCGAGCGAGGATTCACACTCGTGCCAACGAAGGTGTATCTGAAGGATGGACTCTTAAAGGTGGAAATCGCGCTGGCCAAGGGCAAGCAGCACCACGACAAACGCGAGTCGATCAAGCAGCGCGAAAACGAGGCCGAGGCAAAGGCGGCTGTGGCGCGTTCGCGGCGTAAATTCCAGGACGGGTGAGCGGCGCATGGTCCGACTGGTGTGCTGGAAACCGGAAGTCGCGGCAGAGCGTGCGCGCGCGCTCAGGGAGGCGGGTTTCGAAGTGAATGCGGAACCGATGACCTTCACCAAGTTTGTCGCGCACTTCAAGCGCGTCAACCCGACGGTATTGGTGATCGACCTCGACCGCCAGCCATCACATGGCCGCGGAACAGCCAAGGCAGTGCGGCTGCATCCATCGATTTGCCGTATCCCGATTGTCTTCGCCGGTGGCCTGCCGGAAAAGGTTGCCCTCGTGCGCGCCGAACTTCCCGACGCCACTTATACGGATTGGTCCAAGGCGCCGGCGGCCATCCGGCGGGCGATTCGCACCGCGCCCGTTGTCCCAATCAAGCCTGAGCCGTACATGAAGAAGTTTGAGGGCACACCGCTCACGAAGAAGCTGGGGTTCAAGGCAGGGATGAAGGTGGCGCTACTTGGCGCACCCGAAGGATTTGAAGAAACGTTGGGAGACTTGCCGGAAGGGCTCACCTTCCAGTCACGCCTGACGTCGTCAGCGCAGCTTGCGTTGTGGTTTATCCGTTCCGCGCGTGAGTTGGAGGGAGAGACTCCATTCCTGGCGGCACGGCTTCCGGCGGGCGTGTCCATTTGGCTGATCTATCCCAAGGCAGCGGGGCGCATCCGCGCCGACTTCAATCAGAACGACGTGCGCGCCATCGGCCTGGCTCATGGCTTAGTCGACTACAAGATCTGCGCCGTGGACGCCGATTGGACAGGGTTGAAGTTCACGCACAAGAAGGGGAAATGAGGAGGGCCTTTAACACCGCACGGCACGACAGCCGCGTTTGGAGGCGAGGGAGAGCATTGCTTTGTCGAAGGTGACGAGAGTGGCGCCACACTCCTTGGCGTAAGCGACCAGGTAGCAATCGCCAATCCAGTTGGACGAATTTTGCGCGGTAAGGCCGGTGGTGGCTTCGCGAAATGGAGCTTCGAGGGTGCGTGGCTCTGGAAGAAAGACAACCGTCGGGTCCTTTATCCAGCGGTCATAGACGTCCCAGGCTTCGCGTACATTGAGAAGCTTGTCACCCATGACGGAAGGATTGGTGAGGAGCCGGAGAAGGCCGAGCTGAGTGTAACGGCAAAAGGCGATTTTTGTCGAATCCGGTAAGCTTTGCAACCAAGACCAAGCCTCGCCACCGTGCGTGTGGCCGACAACGGAAAGCGCCAGCCAGACGTTTACATCAGGGAAGAATAAGGTCATGGGGCGTTTTGTCGACTGGAAAGCGAGGGCCTAGTTTCCCCTTTCGCGTCACGAGCGGGCCCGTTACACGTTCTCCTTTCTTCGGACCAGCATAGGCCTGTTCGATTGCGCCAATCACCAAGGCGCGGATGGAGGTACCGGACCGTTGCGCGTGAAGGCGAAGGGCGGCGTGCAGGGGCTCGGGGATGTCCACGGTGGTACGGATCGCCATACTGTCATTATGTCACTGATGACATAGTTATGTCGCATCGGCCGCGCGCGTCCGCCCGTGGATGGAAATCTCAGGGACTGCCGCCCGCCTGCTACAACAGAACATATGGATACTCGTTTCGAGCGCACGCCGCTCGCCCAGATTGACACCGGCGCGCTCATTCTGCTCGCCTTTGAAGATGCCGCGCCCGTGACCGGCGCCGCCTGTGACACCACGATCGCGAAGCTTTACTCATCAGGCGAGTTCAAGGGCAAGCCGCTCGATCTTGTGCTCGTGCATGCTCCCTTGGGCTTGGCGGCACAACGATTGATCCTTGCCGGTTGCGGAAAGCTCGATGAGTTGAAGCCGGCCGGGGTGCGCAAAGCGGCCGGAGCTGCGCTGCGGCTGGCCAAATGCAAAACAAAGTCCGCTGCCATTGCACTTACAGGTGCACAACAAACTCCGGACCTTATCGCCGCGGCCACTTCGGGCGTGATCCTCGGCGAGTTCGAACCTGAGCAGCACAAGACGAACGATGACAAGGCCGACAAGCGGATCGACACTTGCATCGTCGCGGTGCCCGTGGCTACGCCGGGCCTCGAGTCCGCGTTCCACCACGCCCGCGTCATAGCCGAGAGCCAGAATTTTACGCGCGAGCTCGTGAACGAACCGGGCAACCTTCTCCCACCGCTCGAACTCGCCGCGCGGGCGCAGGCGATGGCGAACGAGACTGGCCTTAGCTGCGAAATTCTCGATCGTGACCGGATAGCGGAACAGGGCATGGGCTCGCTGTTGGGCGTGGCGCAAGGCTCGGCATTTCCACCCGCGCTCATTATTTTGCGTTACGCGCCGGCGGGCGGCGCGTCCTCATCCGATCATTTCGGCATCATCGGCAAGGGCGTCACTTTCGACACCGGCGGAGTTTCCATCAAGCCCGCCGAGGGGATGGAGAAGATGAAGTACGACATGGCGGGCGGAGCCGCGGCCATCGGCGCCATGCGCGCAATTGCCCAACTGAAGCCGCGCGTTCCGGTAACCGCGGTCATTCCCGCCGTCGAAAATCACGTCGGCGGCAAGTCGCAGCGCCCAGGCGACATTGTGAAGTCGCTCAATGGCAAGACGGTCGAAGTTTTGAATACAGATGCCGAGGGACGGCTGATTCTAATCGACGCCATCACCTACGCGCAACGGACGCTTGGCGTGACCCACATGATCGATGCGGCCACACTCACCGGCTCCATCGTCGTCGCGCTGGGTCATGTGCACATTGGCGCGTTCTCGAACAACGACGAATGGTACAACCGCGTTCGCGACGCCTCGCAATCCGCCGCCGAATCGATGTGGCGCATGCCGCTCGACGAGGATTACAAGAAGCAGTTGGAGTCGCCCTTCGCCGATCTGCAAAACATCGGCACGCGATGGGGTGGGTCGATTACGGCGGCGTACTTCCTGAAAGAATTTGCCGACCCGACACCGTGGGTACACCTGGACATCGCCGGTACGGCGTGGCTCGACGACGGCAAGCCGTGGATGGCCAAAGGGCCGACGGGCGTCTGCGTGCGCACCTTTGTAGAGTTGGCGATGTCGTGGCGGGGTTGATTGCAGCCCATGGAACTCCCATCGAAGAAGTTTTTGGATCTGTCCGCGATCAAGACACTGGTGGCGGCTGCTGAGGCCGAGGCCGCCAAGCGCAACGTGCACGTGACGCTCTGCGTCATGGACGAGAGCGGAAACGTTCTATTTCTCCAGAAGGCGGACGGCGTTGGGCTGAACACGATTCAGTTCGCGCAGCGAAAGGCGAAATACGCGGCGCTGTACGGAAGGCCGTCTAAGGCCGCCGCCGATATGCTGGCCGGCGGCAACCTGCAGGTGTTAGCTTATCCCGACGGATTCCCCAATCAGGGAGGTCTGCCGATCCAGGTGGACGGACGGACCATCGGCTCCATGGCCGCAAGCGGCGCGCCTTCTGAAGTGGATGAGGCAATTTGCCAGGCAGCGATTGAGGCTCTGCTGAAGTAGCGGCTAGCGCCAGTTCTTGAGGAAATCCAACACAAAGGCATCGCGCCGCTCGCGCACGGCCGCTGCGTCGCGCTTGGTCCAATCGTAGAATCCACGGCCGGCCGACACGCCTGTTTCGCCGGCCTCGATTTTTTGCGCCAGCAGCATCGGAGCGCTGGGCAGGTTATAGAGATCGCGGACAGCGTTGGTCATGACGGCATTGGCCAATGGCAAGCCCACCATGTCGGCGTGCTCAAACATGCCATAAACGGGCAGCCGCAGGCCGAAGCCGAGCTTGGCGGCCGTATCGATATCCTCGACGTCGGCGATACCTTCCTGCGCGATGTAGACGGCCTCGCGCCATAGCGCCATCTGGAGCCGGTTGCCCAGTTGGCCGGGGCGGTCTTTCTTCACCATCACCACTGCCTTGCCGCAATGGGTGAGCAGCGCACGGAACTGCTCGGCCAGCGCCGCGTCCGTTTTCTCGCTACGCACAATTTCCACGAGCGGCATGATGTAGGGAGGGTTCCAGAAGTGCGAGGTCATCACGCGCTCCGGCCGCGCGCATTTCGAAGCGATTTCGGTGATGCTAAGTCCGGAAGTGTTACTGGCCAGAATTGCGTCGGGACGGGCCCAACCGTCCAATTGCGCAAACAGCGATTGCTTGAAGGCCATGTCCTCCGGAGCTGATTCCACAATCACGTCGGCTTGCCGCGCCGTTTCCTCCAGGTCATCGCCGGCAGTCATTGTTTCCCGCGCGAAGGAGGACTGCTCCGGCGAGACTAGGCCGTGCGATTCCAGGGTCGCCAGTTGGTCATGGGCCTTGCGAAGGCCTTCCATCGAGCCTTCTTCGGTGCGGCTGACGATACGCGACCATACACCGCCGAGGGCCAGCGTAAGTGCAATTCCGGGCCCCATCATTCCCGTGCCAATGACGGCGGCCCGCTCGAAACGTCCGAATGCCATCAGAGGCGGTCCTTCAACTCGATGACCAGCGTGCGGTAGGACTTCGTACCCAGGTTTTTCAACACCGGCGCGTCTTCGCTGCGATCGTGCCAGATGGTCTCGCCTGCCTTTCGCTTGCGCACCGTCTTTTGGCCGGTCTTCGAGTCGGTGCGCTCATATTCACAGTCGTCGAGAAAGACAATGATCTGATCGGTGGGGCGGATGTAGCGCTCGCGTGGCTTACCGGGCTCATATGTCACTTCGGAGACGCGTGCGCGGACGTTCTCTAGCAAAACCTTTTTTTCCATAGATCACCTATCCTTTCGGCACGTATTGCTCGCGCACCAGGAACACGTAAGAAGCGATGCCGGTCATCAGGAAGATGCAGATGGCCCACATGGGAGCATCATAACTTCCAGTCCACTTCAGGAGATAGCCGGTAAGGCTGCCCGCAACGATGCCAGGCACGTTGGCGGCGAAATTCTGAACCCCCACAAGACGGCCGACCGCCGCGCCGGGCAAGAGCGTTTGCGTCAGGGCCCAATAGTTCGCCGTGATGAGACCTAGACCGCTGAGGGAGAAAATGGCGAAAAATAGCGCCACGTCCTGCGAATTCGACAACGCGCCGATAATCTCCGTGGAAGCTGTCAAGAAGCCAGCGATGATGAAGCCCTTGCGCACCCGCACCGGATTCCAGCCGCGATCAATGAGGCGGTCGGCGGCAAATCCGGCCAGCGTCGCCACGATCGCCATGCCGAGCAGGCTGAAGGCGGTGTAAGATCCGGTGGCTTTCAGGTCCAGGCCGCGGCGTTCGGCGAAATAGGAGGGAAGCCAGGTCATGGAGAAGTAAGTGAAGTATTGATAGCAAAAGGTGCCAATGAGGGTTCCGATGATGACGGGGCTGGCGAGTAGTTTGCCGAAGGGGACGGTGGAACCGGGAACGGCGGCCTTTTTGGTGGCGGCTTCGAGCTCGCGGTCATTGTCTTTGACAAGGACAATCCACGGACCGATCCAGATCAAGCAGCCGAGGCCAAGAATGATGAACATATTCTGCCAGCCGAAATTGGCAAGCAGATGCGCGGCGATATAGGTCCCAATGGCTGGACCGAGTTTGGCGGCTCCCATAAAGAGGCCGATCATGAGGCCGCGTTGGTTTTCGGCGAAGTTATAGCGAATCCAACGCATGCCCGCTGGCGTGATGCAGGCTTCGCCCACTCCGAGCATCAGGCGAATGGCAAACAACTGCCAGAATCCGCCGACGAAGGCTGTGGCGGCGGAAAGCAGGCTCCAAAAGGTGAAGCTCCAGACCCAGGGCCATTTGACTCCGTAGCGGTCAACGAACCAGCCGGCTGGAATTTGGAGAAGAGCGTAGGTGATGAAGAAGCCGGAGTTGAGCCAACCACGGGATTCCGCGGTGAGGTCGAAAAACTGTTGGAAGTCCTTCTGCGCGAGAGCTACCGAAAGATTCACGCGGTCGAAGTAGGCCACCATGTAGCCCACACACAACCAGATCATGATCATCCAACGGCGCGACATCGTGGTGGTATTCGTGGGCGAGGTGGCTTGCATGCGAAGTTGTTCACGATATCATGGCCACTCCCTGCCGCGCGAGCGAGGATAGCGGCGCCCTTCTCATTTTTCTGAAACGTTTTTCGTCATGAATGTTTCACTTGCCGCACCGGCTCAAGATGTAGAGAATATAGTGGTCGTCATAACCGGCTGCAGGAAAGAAGGCAACCATGCAATTGAGAGTGCTGGCGTTCGTGCTCGCGGGGGGCAAAGGCACGAGGCTGTACCCACTCACCAAAGAACGCGCCAAACCCGCCGTGCCCTTCGGAGGACAGTACCGGATCGTGGATTTCGTCCTGAGCAATCTGGTGAACTCCGGCATTTACTCCGTTTACGTTCTCATCCAATTCAAGAGCCAGTCGTTGCTGCAGCATATGCGCGACGGTTGGGAATTCAACCATCTGCTCAAGAGCCATTTCGTTATCCCCGTCCCGGCGCAGATGCGCACGCAGGGCGAGAACTGGTATCGCGGCACGGCCGACGCCATTTACCAGAACATCAATCTGATCGAGCAGGCCGATCCGCACGTAGTGGCCATCTTTGGCGCCGATCACATCTACCGCATGAATATCCGCGAGATGATCGAATTTCACGAGCGCAAGCGGGCCGAGGTTTCCATAGCCGCGATTCCGGTGGCCAAGGAGTACGCCAAGGAGTTCGGCGTCATCGAAGCTGACCACGATGGTTCAATTCTCAGCTTCGTCGAGAAACGCACCGACGCGCCCACGATGCCGACAGATTCCGAGCGCGTCTACGCTTCAATGGGCAATTATATTTTTTCCACGCGCACACTGCTGCGCGAACTCTATGCCGACGCGCAGGATGAGACCTCTTCGCACGATTTTGGCCGTGACATCCTGCCTCGCCTGATTGGCAGGTGTCCCATGTACGCCTACGACTTTCAGACGAACCGCATTCCCGGCGATCCGATCGAAAGCGAAGTCTACTGGCGCGACGTGGGAACGATCGACGCCTACTACGAAGCCAATATGGATTTGCGCTCGGTATCGCCCGCGCTCAACCTATTCAACCGGCAATGGCCGCTGCGCACCGCGGGGTATGACGACCCGCCGGCGAAGTTCACCTTTGACGACGACGGACGGCGCGGGCAAGCCATCGACAGTATCGTCGCCGGAGGCTCGATTCTTTCCGGCGGTACAGCCCGCAATTGCATCATCGGCCGTGGGGTGAAAATGCACGCCGGATCGCTCGTGGAAAACAGCATCATCTTTGACAATTGCGACGTTGGCCGAAGAGCGAAGATCCGTAACGCGATTCTCGATAAGAATGTGCGCGTTCCCGCCGACACGATGATCGGCTACGACCTGGCAAACGACCGCAAAATCTACCACGTCACCGAGTCGGGAATCGTTGTTGTGGAAGGCAACCGCTCGTCGGTCGACATCGCCTCGTTGCAAATCTAATGCAGAGCATTCTGCTGGTTGCGTTGGGGAGCGCCGTGGGCGGCGTGTGCCGGCTGCTGCTTTCGCGCGGTCTGTTGCACGCCTTTGGAGATGTATTCCCGTGGGCTATCTTTCTGGTGAACGTGTCGGGCAGCTTGTTGATCGGTTATTTCACCGGATCGCGGCTGCCCTCGCCGCAGCAGTTGCTGCTCACAACCGGCTTCTGCGGCGGATTCACTACCTTCTCAACGTTCAGCTTCGAGTTGCTCGACCTGATGCGGCGCGGTGAAACCGGAAAGGCAGGGTTGTACGCCGTAGCCTCCGTCGTTGTGTGCGTCGCCGCTACTTGGTTGGGCTGGCGTTGGGGTTCCTCGGCAGCGCAACACTAAGGAGCATTCCGGCGGCCACCACGGCGACGGCGCCGACCACGTTGTACCAGAGGAACGATACCTTCCACGTCAAATGGACCGCAACGACGGCTGCCTCGCCCACGAGGATCGCCAGAAAGGCTGCGTTGGCGCCCACGCGCGGGGCATAGAAGGCGAGGATGAAAGCCCCCAATAAACTTCCATAGAAGAACGAGCCGACCATGTTAACGGCTTCGATCAGCGAACCCAGCGACCGTCCGAAGCCGGCCGCGAATACCGCATACACGCCCCACAGAGCAGTGAAAATACGCGAAGCCCACAGATAGTGCCCATCGCCGGCCTCTTGTGCAAAGTGGCGTTTGTAGATGTCGATCACCGTTACAGTAGCGAGCGAATTCACTTCGGCGGAGATGGTGGACATGGCTGCCGCGAAGATTGCCGCCATCACCAGGCCGACGAGCCCGGCGGGAAGGTAGTGCGTCACGAAGGTGAGGAAAATGAAGTTGGTGTCGTTGGTTGCGCCCGTTTGCGTGCGCACGCGATCGATCTCGGCCTGCGCCTGGAGGAAGGCAGCGTCGTCGTGTCCCACCGCAGCTCGGCGCGACTGCCACGCCCGATCGAAGCGTTGTTGCAGTTGCGCCGCGTCGGCCCGTTGCTCGACCTTCTTCATCTCGCCTGGATGGAAGATGAGCGGAGGCTTCACATAGACGTAGAAGACGAACACCATTGCGCCGGTGAACAGAATCAGAAACTGCATCGGCAACTTGGCGATGGCATTGAAAAGCAGGCTCAGGCGGCTCTGCGCGATCGAACGGCCGGTGAGGTAGCGTTGCACCTGCGACTGATCGCAGCCGAAATAGGCGAGTGAAAGGAACATGCCGCCGATCAGCCCGCTGAACAGATTGTATTGATCGCTCCAGGAGAAGCTCGTCACGAGCGCGTTCAATCGTCCGGCTACGCCCGCAATCTTCACCGCGTCGATAAAGCTCACCTCGCGCGGCATCAACCAAATGGCGCAGAGCAGCGCTGTCACGAGACCGATCATCATGATGAGCATCTGTTGGAAATCGGTCCAGGTGACCGCTCGGATGCCGCCGAGAGTCGTATAGAGAACGACCAGCACGCCCATGATGGCCGTGGTCATGTAGTCGGGCCATCCGAAGATGACGGTGAGTACAATCGCGGGCGCGTAGAGCGCCACACCCGCGCCGAGGCCTCGCTGGATGAGGAAGACGATGCTGACGAGAGTACGCGTCTTCACGTCGAAGCGTTGTTCCAAATACTCGTATGCGGTGTAGACACGCGCGCGGTGGAAGATCGGTACCGCCGTCATCGAAATCAGGATCATCGCCAGCGGCAACCCCAGGTACATCTGCAGGAACCGCATGCCATCGGCATAGGCTTGGCCCGTGGTGGAAATGAACGTAATGGCGCTCGCCTGCGTCGCCATAATCGACAGCGCCATCGCATACCAGGGCATCTCGCGGCCTGCGAGCAGGTACTGCTCCGTCGTGTTCGTGCGGCGGCTACGCCAGAGACCATAGCCAATGACAAACACGAGCGAGGCGGCCAGGACAATCCAATCGAGCAGCCTCAACGGCGGAACCCCCACGTAAACAGGGCGAGCATGCCTATAAAGGCGCACAGATAGAGCAAAACCGCGATGTACATGCGCCGCCAACTGCCGAGAATCGGCGGCGGATCTTCGGGGATGTTATTGGGCAAGCAGTTTCCCTGCACTGACGATGTTGGCAAATAAGCGATGAGCGCCGGGCACGCCTGCGGGTAACTGGCGGAACCAGCTCATCGGCGTGAAGACGTACACGCCTTTGCCGTAGCGCGTCCACAGAGTGACGCCCTGCGAGGGCTTCTCGCCCGGATCATGCGCTTCCCATAATGGCTGGTAGTGCTCGTCCCACTTGGAAGCGAAGTAAAGGCCGCGCTCCTGCACCCAGCCGTCGTAATCGGAAGGCTTGATTTGATTGGGCGCGGAAAGCAGCGGGCTATCGTTCTTCACCGGCGTGAGAGGAGCCTCCTCAACTGTGACGCGGTCGCGGCCCACGGTGAGCGGGTACGGACCAATACGATCAAGCTCGTTCGATTGCCTGCCGAACGGCCCGCCCGTAGCGACGTTATACTGCACGACCATCGTGCCGCCCTTGTTCACGTACTCGAGCAACCGGTCCTGATTGGAACGAAGGTCGGCGCGTGTGTTGTAAGCCCGCACGCCGGTGACGATGGCGTCATAACGCGACAGATCGCCTCGCGACAACTCATCTGTAGAGAGTAGCGTTACCTCAGCTCCCCATTGCCGGAGAGCCTGCGGCACATCGTCGCCAGCGCCCATCACATAACCGATTTTTCGGGCGAGCGACTTCACGTCGGCGCGAACAACCTTCAACGTAGCGGGCGGAAACACGGTCTGCGGCGGAATGTGGTCGTAGGCGATAGTGCGCATGCCATGCGCGCCTTCGACGCTCAATTCGCCCACCGATGCGGTTGCGGGAGGAGTCACCTGAAAAGAAAGCGTCACCTGTACGCCCGCGCGCGCAATGGCGTAAACCCGGGATGCGGGCTCCACGCGCCAGCCTGGGGGTGCTTTCGGACGCACCTCGCCCGAGGCCTGATCGCTGTTTGCATGAACGCTCAATTCCACGGTCCGCGCTTCCGCGTTGGGGAATAGCAGCGAGCGCTCCGCGAACTCGATAGCGGCGGGAGGCACTACAACTGACGGACGCCACAGCTCACCGCGCACCGGATCAACGTATCGATTTACGACGGGACGGACCACGTTCACAGGAACGCCATCCACCTTTAGATGAAATCGGACTCGCAATAGCGGCTGCGTGTCGGGCTCGCCGCGCCGCTGCAGATCCGCAACGGCGTAAAGATTTCCTTGCTGCGGTGCGCGCAGCCAGTAGGGCTGCGTAGGCGCTGTGCCGGCGGGAACAGTGACACGGATGTTCTGCGTCCAGGGCTTGTTTGCGCCA
>DASRHX010001107.1:0-12235 GCA_035650295.1 Bryobacteraceae bacterium
GATGTTGTGGAAAGTCAATATCGCCGATGAGATCCATGGCGACGATGTTCAAACGCTGTTGCGCCACTATGTCCGCACGAAGGTCTATACCCAACGTGGCGTGGAAAAGTACAGCGACGTGGAACTCAACTATGGACAAGACGCTTCCATCGTGTTTCTGGAGGGCCGGACGATCAAGCCCGATGGGACGATCGTCGAGCTGAAGAAAAACGCCACGCGCCAACGCGACATTGTCAAAACCAGCGGACGCAAGTTGCGCGCCACAACCTTTCAAATGCCTTCGGTCGAGCCCGGCGCGGTCGTCGAGTACCAGTACACCGAGGTTCGCCACAAGCAATTGGCAAACTATCTCCGGCTCTACTTTCAGCGGGACACGCCGAGTTGGGAAATCATTTACCAGGTCAAGCCTTTGTCGATTCCCATGAGCGGATACACAATGCGGAACTTTGCATTCAATGTTCCCAATAAGGAATGGGAGCGCGGCGAGGCGGGCTACGCCAAGATGGCCATGTCCAATATGCCGGCGTTCGTGGAGGAGCCCGACGCTCCTCCGGAAGACCAGATCCGCGCGTGGCTCCTGCTGTTTTACTCCAACAAGGACCTCAGGGACCCGGACAAGTTCTGGAAGGAATACGGCCGCAACGAGTACCGCGATTTCAAGAAGCTTCTGAAGATTAACGACGAGATCAAGCGAACGGCGAACGAGGTCGCCGCGGCCGGAGGCTCGCCGGAAGAGAAGCTACAGCTGCTTGCCGATTTCTGCCGTACGAAGATCAAGAACATCTATAGCGACTCGTCCGGGTTGACGGCCGAGGCGCGCGCAAAGATCAAGTTCAAGGACAATGTCGAGCCCGCGGATACGCTGAAGTCCGGAATCGGGACGAGCTTCCAAATCAACGTCTTGTTTGCCGCGCTGGCGACGGCCGCCGGTTTCGACGCCCGCAAGGCACGCATACCCGATTCCGAGGATGTCCTTTTCCACAAAACCTTGACGGACGGCTATTTCCTGAGTTCCTACGACATCGCCATCAAATCAGGCGAAAAGTGGACGTTCTTCGACCCTGGCTCGCCATACCTACAGCCAGGCAGGCTTCGCTGGCAGGAGGAAGGCCAGTGGGCGCTGGTTTCCGATGATAAGGAACCGCTGTTCGTCCAGGCGCAGGCTAGCCCGCCCGCGGCGAACACCGTGAAGCGAACGGCGAAGTTGAAACTCGAAGAAGATGGAACGCTCGCTGGAACGGTGACTGTTGAAATGACCGGCCACGGTTCGCAAATCATGAAAAACCTGCTCGATAGCGATTCGGAGGCGGAGCGGGAAAAGTATCTGACCGATCGCTTGAAAGAACGTCTGGGGGCCGTGGAGGCATCGAATGTGAAGATGGAAAACGTCACCGACTTTCTGAAGCCGTATCGCTATTCCTATGCCGTGAAGATCCCTGGCTATGCCCAGCGCACCGGCCGGCGCCTGTTCTTCCAACCGTCATTCTTCACCAAAGGGGTGAGCGCCCGTTTTCCGGCGGCCGAACGCAAGCACGACATCATGTTCCGGTATGGATTTGTCGAAGACGATCAGGTCACCATCGAGTTGCCCTACGGTTTCAAGCTGGAGAACGCGGCCCGGCCGCCTAGCAGCAAACTTGGCCAGGTGGGTGAATATGCAGTGAACATCCGCACCGACGAGCAGCAGGCCAACCTCTTCTACGAACGCAAGTTCACGTGGGGTAACGAGCAGAAAACATACTTTGCGGCCAGCGCCTACGGCGCGTTGAAGCAGGCCTTCGACATGATGCACGAAGCGGACAATCACACGATGACTCTGCGCAAGGAGTAGGCATGCGGACTCTCTCACTGTGGCTGGCGTGCGCGGCG
Organism: Bryobacteraceae bacterium; assembly: GCA_035650295.1. Lineage (GTDB taxonomy): Bacteria > Acidobacteriota > Terriglobia > Bryobacterales > Bryobacteraceae > JAFLBB01. The sequence goes on from DASRHX010001107.1 coordinate 1,870, forward strand.
CTCGCTTCCGCCGCCGACGATGTTCCTGGATGGGTGCGCGAGCTCGCCACCGCCAAACAAGAGTCGTTCGACAAGACCGTTGCCGCGCACGTGCTTCTTGCCGAAGAGCTGGTGGAAGTGGGGCCGGATGGAAAGACCATTTCCACGCGCCGAGGCGCCATCCGCGTTCTTACGCGTGAAGGCCGTTCGGAGGCGATCGTCCGGTCGGTCTATGTCTCCGACCACAGCAAGGTGCGCGACATCCGGGGTTGGATCGTGCATCCTTCGGGCGAGCCGAAGAAGCTCGGAAAGTCGGAGATCGCCGACGCCGCCCTTGTCGACAACGATGTGTACAACGAAGTGCGCCAGCGCGTATTGAGCGCTTCGGGGCTCGTTGACGCCGGCGCCGTGTTCGCCTACGAGACCATCGTCGAGGAACGGTCCGTATTTTCGCAGCGCGACTTCGATTTCCAGGACAATCTGCCGGCGCGTCTGGCGCGCTTCAGCATCACCGTGCCCGCCGGTTGGCGCGCCGAATCGGTCACCTTTAACCATGCTCCACTCGCTGCGGCGGTTTCCGGCGGCACTCACACTTGGGAGATGCGCAATCTGCCGGCGATTCCGCGCGAAGACCAGAGTCCTGGGCTAAGCGCGTTGGTTCCTCGCGTCGCGGTCAGCCTCTATCCTCCTGAAGGCGCGACGGACGTGTCGATGGTACCGTTTCGAACGTGGGCTGAAGTTGCGCGTTGGCTCAGCACGCTGAATGAGACACAACTCGCCGCCGACGCCGCGCTGACCGCGAAAGTGCAATTGCTCAGTACGGGTTCGGCGGCGGATCGCATGGCGGCGATGGGCAAGGTTGCCCAACAGATTCGCTACGTATCCATCCAAACAGGCACTGGTCGCGGCGGCGGATACAAGCCTCACGCTGCCGCCGACGTCTTCGCCAAGCAATACGGCGACTGCAAGGACAAGGCGAACCTGATGCGCGCGATGTTGAAGGTCGCCGGCTTCGAGTCATGGCCTGTCAGTGTTTATAGCGGCAGCCCGTGGCGGGTCCGTCCGGAGTGGCCCTCGCCACAACAGTTCAACCACGCGATTCTTGCCGTGCGCGCGCCGGATGGGTTCGACTCGCCGGCCGTGCTCGCTCATCCGCAGTTCGGCCGCATCGTGTTCTTTGATCCCACCGCCGATCATGTCAGCTTCGGCCACTTGCCGTCGTATCTTTACGGCAGCTACGGCCTGCTTGTCGCCAGCTCCGGCGGCGACCTCGTCAAGTTGCCCGAACCTGGACCGCAGACCAATCGCGAAGTACGTACAGTGAAGGTCGAACTCACGGCCGAAGGGGGTATGAAGGCGACTGTGCGGGACAGCGATACCGGTTCACCGGCCTTCAGCAGCCGCTCCTCCTTCCGCTCGCTACCAGAAGCCGAGTTCCGCAAGGCCTTGGAACGCGTCTTTGCTTCGCGTCTGTCCGGAGCTTCGATCACCCAGTTTCGTGCCGAAGACAGTGGCGCGGATGCGTTTCTCACCGACATCGAACTCACCGCGCCAGCCTTTGGAAAGTCGATGCAGGGGAGGTTGCTGATGGTGCCCTCAACCGTCTTGCCGCGAGGCACGCCTTCGGCCTTTCTGACCAGCAATCGCACGCTGCCGTTTGTTCTCGCGCCTCAGGCCTACGAAGAAACAACCGAATTCGTTTTACCCAGCGGCTTCGCCGTGGACGAAATGCCCGAGGCAGTGAAGCAGGAGAGCGAATTCGGCAAGCTCACCTCCGAGTGCAAAGAACATCCGGGACGCGTCGTGTGCACCACCAACTTCAATGTGCCACGCGCGCGCCACGGAGTGGAAAAGTTCGCCGCCGCGCGCGAGTTCTTCGGCCTGGCGGGCGGGGCGATGTCAGCGCCTATCGTACTCATTCGCAAATAGGGTCGCCGCGCGAGTTCGTGCGTGTACACTATTGCCTTATGGCACCCATTCCCGTCTCTCAGCAGCAGTCCCTTGTCGAGCGCCTGCTCACCGCCTGCGGCGGATCCTATAAGCCCGATCAGCGCCGCAAGTTCTTCCTCACCGGACCGCAATGGGCTGCCGCTTACGAAGGCCACGCACTGTTTCACGCGCCCACGCGTACACCGGTCACTTTCCAAACGGTGATCGAACACTACGCTGAGATTGGCATCGGCCATTGGACCACGCACGACACCGACGTCATTCCCACCGGCGCGATCGGCACTGCCAAACAGGATGAGATCGTCGCCGCGATCGACAAGTCGCTCAAGTCCAATGGAGTCGCCTGTTCGATGGTGACCACTGAGACCTTCCATCACGCCGTGTGGGCCGCCAGCGCGGCTGCCGAGGCGCCGGAAGTACGCACCTACGCAGCTTCCCGTCTGGCGAACACGGTCAACATCGGCCATGAGCTGGGCGCCAGCTATGTAGTTTATTGGCCCGGTTCGCTCGGCTACCAGATTCAAGGCGCGGTCGAAGAGACACAGACCCTGCAATGGTTTGCCGATGGCATGAACGCCGCGTGCGAGGCCGATATCGCGCGGGCGAAAGCCAAAGGCCGCCCGACGATGAAGCATTGCCTCGAAGCCAAGCCCTTCGAGCCGCAGGCCGAAATTCTTCTGCCCACTTCGGACGCGATGCTCGCCTTTATCTTTTCCGGCTTGTTGAAGCATCCCGACATGGTGGGCCTAAACCCAGAGTATCTGCACGAGCTGATGTGGGGTGCCGCACCGCGAGCCGCCCTGGCCCGCGCGCTGATGTGCAAGAAGCTCTTTCACTTCGACATCAACGACGGCTATCGCTTGAAACACGACGTCGACATCGCCGTCGGCCTGGTGAATCCACTCGACTGGTTGAACGTGCTCGTGCTGCTGCGAAGCCACGGCTATAACGGCCCGTTCAATCTCGACTACAAGCCGCCGCGCACAACCTCGAACTGGGGCGTGTTCGCCGTCAGCTTCACCACCGCGGTCGACCGCTTCATCACGCTGTGGGAGATGGCTGGCGAAGTGATGGAGGACGCGGTGATCCGCGAAGCGTCCGACGCTCTACGCTCCGGCGGCGGAGGCGATCCGAAGGATGTGGCGAGCCTTGTCGCGGCGAACAAGGAGCTGCTCACGTTGCACGAGCTAATCGCACACAGGCTGTTCCAGATCCTCGTCGGGGCGCACAAAGGGCGAGTATATTCGGTGTAGTGGGCAGACTACTTATCTACGCCGGCGCCGCGCTGATGCTCGTGGGACTCATTGTGATCGCCGCAGGCAAGATAGGTCTTCCAATAGGGCGGCTGCCTGGCGACGTAGTGTGGCGAGGAAAGAACACGACGTTCTACTTTCCGCTGGTAACCTGCCTCCTGCTCAGCCTCGTGCTATCGATCGTGGCTTGGCTCTTCCGCCGTTAGCGCCCGCCGATGCGATAGAGGTGCTGCGACGTTCGGATGAAAAACGATCCCCCCGATACGCCTATGGAGGCCAGTGTCTGCGCGCTCAGCGCGTTGACCGCCAGCTTCTGAAACTGCTTACCAGGAGCAAGGACAGTCGCCTCACCGTCTTCATTGAGGAAATAGATGCGTCCGTCGGCGTAGATAGGCGACGCGGAGTGGCTCCCGCCCAGCCTCTGTTGCCAATGCGGCTTGCCCGTCTTCGCATCGAGGCATGATGCGATGCCGTTGTCGCTCACAAGGTACAGCTCGTCCCCAACGAGCAATGGCGAGGGCGTGAGCGGAGCGCCGCGGCTCAGCCGCCAGGCGACGCCGGACGAAGTGACATTTCCTTTTCCCTCCGGACGCACGGCGAGGAACGACGGGACATTGAAACCAGTGGCGAGGAAGACGAGCCCATGTCCATAGACGGGCCGGGGGACGTTGGAGAAACCGTCGGCGTAGTCGACGCTCCAGATCTCCTTGCCGGTGGCGGGCTCATAGGCGATCGTTCGGTAGGCGCTGGGGCTGACCAACTGGTCCGCACCGTTGACCTTAATGACGAGCGGTGTCGAGTAGGCCATGTAACCGGGCTTGGGACGCGGGGTTTTCCAACGAACGGTCCCGGTCCTCTTGTCGAGCGCGACCACGAATTGGACGTCCGTTCCGTCACAACTGTAAATAAGCAGGTCGCCATAAAGGACGGGAGAGCCACCGGTGCCATGCAAATGGTCGTAGGGAAGCGTGACTTTCCACAGGACCTTGCCGTTGGTATCGAGCGCGGCGGTTCCGTGCGCGCCGAAGTGAACGTACACGCGATCGCCCTCGACAATCGGCGTCGGTGAAGCATGGCTGTTTTTCGCATGCATGGCGCCCGCGTCGGTTAGCGAGAAAACCTCGGTGTTCACTACTTCCTTTCCCGTGGCCGCATCGTAGGCGAGCGCCCGCAGCACGCGCGTGCGCAGCAGAACGCTTGTGATGCCTTCGGTAGTGGCCGTAGTCATCCACACACGGCCGCCCGCAATGACTGGTGAGGACCAACCACGCCCCGGCACGGGCGTCTTCCAACGGACGCTTTGCGTGTCGCTCCAGTTGAGCGGCAAACCGGTTTCGCTGGAGTGGCCCTGTCCGGTGGGACCGCGAAATTGTGGCCAGTCTTCGGCGCGGGCTAGGGAGATCAGGAGAAGGACGGCGAGTCTTCTCACGTTAGTGAATCAGACCCAATTTATCGAGCGGCCAGTAGATAAATACGGCCTTGCCGTAGATGTGACGGCGATGTACGGGTCCCCAGGAACGGCTGTCATTCGACGAGCTGCGGTGATCACCCAGCACGTAATAATGGTCCGGAGGAACGACAAGCTCGGACACCGACTGGCGATCGCGGTAATAGTCCGGAACGTACTCTTCTTTGAGCGTCTCGCTGTTGAGAGAAACTTCGCCGTCGCGAATCTCCACGCGGTCGCCAGGCAAACCGATCACACGCTTGATGTAGCTTTTGGAAGGATCGCCGGGGTACCAGAATACGACCATGTCGCCGCGCTCGACGTCACCCATCCCAAAGCGATAAATGAACTTGTTGATGAAAATACGCTCTTGGTCCTCGAGCGACGGCATCATGGAAGTGCCTTCTACTTTCACCGGTTGATAAAGAAACAGGATGACCAGGATCGCGATGACCACCGACAGCATTAGATCGCGCACGCCTGCAATCGTCGTGCTGACGAGGTTGCGCGCGGATTCGCGTGGAGCGGACATGCCTTCCGCTTCCGGCGATGGCTCTGGAGTGGTTTGGTTCACGGCCAATTCGGTTCGCTCACCATTTTCCACCAGAAGATGGCTGCGCGACAAGCGGAAGCCCGAAGGTTAACTCTAGGGGCGGGGCTATGGCACTGCCTGCCAGCGCGCCACAGCCACCCTCCCCACTGGTCTTCCCGGCATCGGCGCATTAAGCGCCGGAGGAGGAAAGATCCACAGGAGGCTCTAATACAATCGGCCCCCTGGAACAAAAGACGCATGCCGCCAGCGGCGGGTTGCTCTATTTCGAAGGCGCCGGCGGCGGCTCGGCCAGCAGTTTCCGTAGCGAAGGCATGGTCACCGCGCCTGAAAGCAACGCCCGCCGATGGAACTCCGCCAGGTTGAACCCGGTACCCAGCCGCTTCTGCTCGGCTTCGCGCGTGCGCAGCCACTCGCGCCAGCCGACGAAATAAGTAGGTAATTGCGCCGAGCTAAGTTTGGCCCGCTGCAATTTGCCCACGGCCTCCTCCTGCTCCTGGAACGTTTTGTTCACCATCAGGTCCATGGCCTGTTCATCGGTCATACCTGAAGTGTGAAAGCGGATATCCAGGATCGTATTCGAGATCACGCGCAGCATCTGCTTGGAAAACGTCAAGGCGAAAGCGGGATCGTTCGCCAGATAGCCCTGTTCGAGCATTAACTGTGTGGCATAAACGGCCCAACCTTCGACGTAGGGTCCGTTCGGGTACACCGCGCGTAACAGCCTGCGCCACTGAGGCTCCACCTGATTGGCGAACTCAAACTGCAGATAGTGCCCCGGAATCGCCTCGTGAATCGTGAGAATCTTCAAGCCATGGAAGTTGTATTCGCGCAGCTTGGATTCGGTACGCGCCTCGTCCCAGGTCTCCGAAATCGGCGTTAGCCAATAGAACGCTCCCAGCTTGGGCTCAAGCGGCGGGGCTGCGTTGAAGCCGCCCACCGAATAAATGCCGCGCATGAACTCCGGCGTGGGCACGACAGTAAGATTGTCCCGCTTGGGCAAGGCGACGAAACCGCGCCGGGCAACGAAGGCGCGCACCTCTTCCAGGTCGCGGCGCGCGTCGTTGAAATAAGTTTCCCGCGTTGCGTGCTTCTCGGCGATCTTGGTCAGCACCTCGCGCGTGAGCGCATCGGCGTTGGCTGGCGCAGTGCGGCCTGGCAACAGCTTTCCGTAGAGTGGCCGGGCCAAGTCCTGCATTCGCGTGCGAGTTCGTTCCAGCTCTTCTTCGGCTTCCGCCAGCACTTGTGCGGGCGTCCGCGCGATGCCCATCGCGGCCGCAAACTTTGTTCCATACCTCGCCGGTCCCAGCCTCCAATCTGACTTCTTTTGTGAGAGCTCCTTTTGCAGAAACATCGTGAAGGATTCGATCGCGCGCAATGCTTCGCCGGCGCCACGCTCAAAGGCGGCGCGTTCGCTCGGCGGCGCTGTCTCGCGCAAGCGGCCCACGATCAGGTCGTGGTTGCCGTCGTTCTCCTGAATGGCGACTTGCAGGGCGATCTCGGACGCGTCGACCAGATTGTTACGCGCTTCGGCCAGCAGCCGCATGACCTGTTGCAACCGCATGGCGATGTGCTGGTAGCGTTTATCGAGCGGTGCGTACTCAAGCACCAGCGGCGTGAAAATCGCATTGCCGACCAGTTCCACATACAGTGTCGGGTCGTGCTTATAACGCTGCAGCACGCCCAGTTCGAACCGCGCCAAACGGCACTGATCGCGCATCAGCTCGTAGTCCGCCTGGTCCTGCGCCGTTAAACCGCCCGCCTCCGCCTTGGCGTCGAGCCGCTTTTCAAATCCCTCATAAAATTCCAGTTGGCGGCGCACCGACTCCGCCGAAAAGCTGTCGATCTGGTCATCGAGGGGGATGCCGTTGTGGGAGTGATAGCCGGCGGCAGCCGCGGCGACCGGCGAGAAGCTCAACGTCGTGCTCACGAACTCCTGGAGCATGCCGGAGAACTGCTGCTCAGGCGCGGAACCGCCACAGGAGCACAACAAAATGGCGAGAAAAATGACCGGGAGTTCGCGAAGCATGACTCCCAATTGTACGCAAAGGCCGTGCGCCGGGCTCAGGGCTTGGGAGAGATAACGAGCTCTTTGTTCCCGCCCTCGGCATTAAGGATTTTGACAGTCAAAGGACCAGCCGGCTGTGCCGTTTCCACCGGCGACGAGGGCTCGGCGTTGGCAATAGTCGATGCGCCCGGTGACTGGGGCGCAACATTCCATTCGGCGGCGCCGTTGGCGGCAGGCCTGACCGGCACGCTGGCCATCGGATCGGCCACGGTCTTCATCGCGCGCGCCTGCAGTTGCTTGAGGCCCGTCTCGAGTTCGGGCTGGCTCCAGGCAGCGCTTACCTGCACCTGCGCGCCGGCGCTCCCGAATTTAACTCGCTTCAGGAACTCACCCAGCTCCGGCGAGTTGGACTGCGACGCAGTGGCAAACATCATCATTCCGGCCAGCCCCTGCGCCATCTTGGACGCCTCGGCGGGCGATTGGGCGTTGAGGTTGAACTGCAACTGCATACCCTGTTTGACCGAAATTCCCGCCTCGAAGCTCTCCACCGAATCGAAGCCGCTGAAGGGACTGGGAGCGGCCTCACCACCGCCAGCCAACGCCTTCGGCGGAATGTTGCCGACAAACCAGATCTCATAGAGCGGCGCCAGTTCAGTGGCTCGCAGGAACACTGGATCGTAGGCTTTCTCAGGTCCGGCAGCAGCGTGATTGTCAATGGCTGCCTTGATCGAAGGCGGATCGCCCAGAAGCAGAATTTGCGGGCTCACCAGGGCCAGCACCATGGCCGCCTTACCCGCCTGCGCACTCGGTTCGGACCACAGTTCGATGCCCTTGTAGAGCTTTTTCTGCCCCTTCGCGGCGACCATGCGCCGCAGCTTCACAAGGTCGAACGTGCCTTGAAGCGCCACCACCATCTCCTTATGGAGACTGGGCTGCATCAAGGAAGCTTGTGCCGGTGCACTCAAGAAGACGCGATCAATCCCCTGAAGAAGCGCCACGTCATCCTGACTGGCCGCGGAAGTCCACTTCTGCGTCACCGATTTCACGTCATGGAACAGTTTCTGTCCCAGCGGAGAGTTCATGATGCCGCGCAGATCCAAACCCACGAGAATCTTGGCGTCCGGGTGCGAATAGCGCCAATAGGTAGGCAATGACGCACTCTGCGGTTCGGCGCCCAGCCAGCAACATCCCAGCGTGAGCAATCCCGCCAAACGGACAGCCCGCAGGGCGAATATATGCGTGAGCATGAACTACCTCCTTATCCCTTATCGGCTGAACGCGTTCGCCATGCCATAAGGGATTACCCTTAGACCGCCATTCTATTCGATTTGCACGGAAATCCCGTATAATCCACTCATGGCCGCAACCGCAGGGGTTCCAACTCTGCTTGAGCTGCGCCAACTGCGCCCTGAGCTTCTACTCTCCCTTTTGGAGGAGGAATCTGAAACCTGGCAACGCGAGATGCTCTGGGATTTCCGCCCCTCCTCCGAGCTCGTCCGCCGCTTCATCGGCATGCAGGCGCTCAACGGCCATGCGCTCTGCGTGCGCGACGAAGTGATCGGCTACAGCTACTTCGTTTGTGAAGAATACAAGGGGCTTGTTGGCGACCTTTATGTCCGGAACGGCTTCCGGTCGGCGGAAACGGAGGCCCGTCTGCTGGAGGCTACCGTCCGTTCGCTGCTCGCCATGCCGCAACTGCGCCGGGTCGAGTCGCAGCTCATGCTGATGGGCCAGGAAGGGCAATCGCCGCTTCCCTTCCCTGACCTCGCCCAGGCATTCCCACGCGATTACATGGTGGCGGAGTTGGGCGCGCTCGGGGAACTCAAGGAGCGCGGCAACCCGGCGCCAGCCCGCGTCGAGCTGTGGAGCGACGAGTTCACCGCGCAGGCGGCCCAGTTGATCGCCGACGGCTATGTCGGCCACGTCGATGCCGACATCAATGACCAGTACCGGTCCCTGGCCGGCGCGCGGCGTTTTCTGCACAACATCGTCCAATACCCCGGCTGCGGCAGCTTTTTCCAACCCGCCTCACTCGCCGTCTTCGATCCGGCCACGGGCCTCATGATCGGAGTCTGCCTCACTTCGCTCATCGCCTTTGACACCGGCCACGTTACCCAGGTGTGTGTGCATCCCCAATACCGCGGCCTCGGACTGGGCTACGAAATGATGCGGCGCTCCTTGAAGTCGCTACATCAATCCGGCTGCCGCCACGCCAGCCTTACGGTTACCTCGTCCAACGAAGACGCGCGCACCCTCTACGAGCGCATCGGCTTCTCCACGCGGCGCGTGTTTAATGCGATGGTGTGGGAGTTGTAACTCCGGGCACTTTCGCCCGCTATCGGTTGTCTCATTCCTTCTTGCGGGCACGCTCCTCGTGAATCGCTTGAATTACCGGAAGCGTGAACGAACCAACCGGATTCCCACCACGGCTGAATACCCAGTCCTCGACTTGCTGCCGTTTGACTGTTACCTTTGATCCCAGCTTGAGTCCGCCCAGATCGATCGGATCATTGGCGAGCGCACCTTCAATTTGTTCGTCGCCTATTTTCTCGACGGCAACCCATATGTGCTCCGTATTGCCGCCGCCAGAAATTGCAGCTTTGATCGAAAAGTCTTCGCCATCCTGCTTATGAAACGCCGCTTCAAACTTACCGAACTGCGTCCTCGCGTTCGCCTCCGCAGCCTTCATCCGCGGATCGTCGTCGATGGGCATCACAGGAGCTTGGCGCCATTCTGCAAAGAGCGCCCGAATTGGATCCTCGCTACGTAGTAAACCTGCGGTTGCACCATCGCAGACCGCAAACCGATTGAGAGGCGGATGGTAGAGCGCCAAGCAAGCGTCGCCGACCGCGTGCGCCAGAGTGCGGGCGATGAGCCTGTAGTTTTCCGGCGAAGGGACGTCCGGACGTAGGATATCCATCGAGAGCCAAGCCTTATGTTCGGCCACGGCCTTCCCGATTCGAAGTTCCCCCATCTCGCCACCCGCCTTCATCGGATCGCTCACGTAAGGTGCCTCAATCGAGTGCGCAGCGAAGCTGGCGTGGCCCACGATCGCGATCAAATGAGGTGGCTTGCCAAGAACTACGTCGCTTGCCGGCCCATTCCCGTACACTTGATTCGGTTTGTCAACGTTAATCGCCTCGATTTTCCGGCCTAACGCTTCGCTCAACCATTTCGCT
>DASRHX010001108.1:0-3881 GCA_035650295.1 Bryobacteraceae bacterium
TTAAATCCTGCGTCGATTTTCGTAAGGTTATAGACTGTCTGAACTAGCAAACCCGCTCCGATAACCAGCATCACCGCGAAAGCGACTTGGGCAATCACGAGTCCACGGCGGGCGTAATGACGCCAGGCGCCGCTGGCGCCCTTTGCACCCTCCTTCAGCGCAGTCGCCATGCTACTCGTTCGCCGGCGCCCGAGCGATACGAACCCGAAAAGCAGGGCCGTCCCGGTCGAGAGGCCAAGCGCAACCAGCAAAACGGGCAAATCGATTGTGAGCTCACTCGTCCGCGGGACGCTGGCCGGGTAGGCATGGATCAGCGCCCGCACGCCAACGCTGGCCAGCCACAGACCCAGGAGGCCACCGGCTCCAGCCAACACCGCACCTTCGGTTACCGACTGCCTGAGCAGCCGGCCGCGGCTGGCGCCAAGAGCAGCGCGCAGTACCAATTCACGCCGGCGTGACCCGGCGCGAGCCATCACTAAGTTTGCAAGATTCGCGCAGACAATGAGCAGCACAAATCCCACGGCGGCCTGCAGAACCCAGATCGGACGGCTGGCATTCCCAACGATCGCGTCCTGTAACGCCCGCAATTGGAGGGTGTGGTCTACTGAGCGCAGGGGACGCTTCATGGGGACATGGACTGTCGTGCCGGCACGCTCGCCCCAATTTTCGAGGAATGCGCTCAGCTCCGTCTGCGCCACCTCCGCGGTGACGCCGTCTTTCAACCGTGCGATGACGTAGAGGACATGGGCCCCGCGTTGCCGGGCCGTATCCGGGTGAAGCCAGAGGGGCAACCAAACCTGCGTGCCGTTATCCATGACATCGGCCCCGCGCGGCATGATGCCCACTATCTCGTGGAGGCGTCCCTCGATTTCCACCTTTTGTCCAACGAGCGGCCGCCCTCCAAATGCCGTTCGCCACAATTCGTGCGAGAGAATCGCGACCGGTGGAGGAAGCGTCCCGGTCCAACGCGCGGTTTCTTCCTCGCTGAAAAAACGTCCCCGCTCCGGCTGAATTCCGAGCGCCTTGAGCAAATGTGCATCGACGGAGATCGAGCGCGCCCGCAGTGGCCGATCCCCCGCCGAGACGTTGACCTCGCCGGTTGTGTACGCCGCGCCTCCGGTCGAGTAAGCTCCGACCGCCGCGAACGACCGGTTCATCTGGCGGAACTCGACGTACTCTGGCGCGGAGAGCGGATTCCGGGCGCCCCCAATGGCCGGAGATTCCGCGGTCAGATACATCAGTCGATCGGGTTTTGGATAGTCAAGCGGCCGCAGCAGAACTCCGTGCACGATCGTGAAAATGGCAATATTCGCTCCAATCCCAAGCGCCAGCGTGGCGACGACAACACCCGTGAACCCCGGACTCTTCGCCAATGATCGGATCGTGTAACGTGCGTCTTGTACAAGATCCTCGACAAAGTTGGTATGGCGCATGTCGCGGCACTCCTCCTCCCACTGCGCGAGGCCTCCGATGGTACGCCGCGCGGCGCGGCGCGCCTCCTCGGGCGGCATGCCGGATGAAATGTTTTCTTCGATGAGCTGATCGAGGTGGAAACGAAGTTCGGCTTCGAGTTCGAAGTCGGCATTCGGACGGCCGAACAGCGACCGAAGCCGCAAACGGGCTTTCTCCAACATCCGCATGGCTAAGCCTCCTGTACCACGATGTTGATCGCCGTCGACAGCCGAGCCCAATTTGCCAATTCCCTTTCCAGTTGCTTCCGTCCAGAACGCGTAAGAGAGTAGAATTTTGCCATTCGCCCGGTCTCGGTCGGGCGCCACTCAGCCTTGATCCAGGCCTGCTGCTCCAGACGGTGTAGCGCCGGGTACAGGGACCCCTGCTGGATCTGGAGAGCTTCTTGTGAAACCTGTTGGATGCGCTTGGCGATGGCCCAGCCGTGCTTAGGTTCGAGCGATATGGTCTTGAGGATCAAGAGATCGAGAGTGCCTTGGACAAGATCGGTTGGCTTTCCCATACACCTAGATTACCAACAATTGTAGATAATCAAAGTATCAACCGGCGTGCATCAGGGAAGCTGATCTCGGGGTACTCCCTACCGGTACGTCAGCAACTCCCGCTCCACCAGATGCGGCGTCGCATTGAACACGCTGAGGTTGAAGCGCTCGCTGTCGAAAATGAACTCGGCAAATGCGGCGTTGCGCGTCATCCAGGTCAAATCCAGCGTCGCTCGCGGCGACAATCCAATTGCGTATTGGACCGCCGCTGCCGAAGGACCTCCCGAAGTGAAAACCGCCGTCGCTCCCCCGCGTGGCGTAGCCGCGCGCGCAACTCCGATAGCCCGGTGTACGCGCGAAGTGAAGTCGTCCCAACTCCCCACGAGCGGATCGGCGACCTCGCCCTCCAACCATCGCGCCGTCACCTCCTGAATGATTCTGTCGAGCGCCTTCTTCTTGGTTGCAATGTCTTCGCAGCTCTCAAATTCGTTTGCCCATTCGCGGATGTGCGTGTGCTTGCCCGCCAGCAGCGGAGTGAATGTCCGGACAACCGGTTCGGCGGGATACTCGTCTAAATCCTCGAGCACCACTGCCTCCGGCCACTCGCGCCCCGCTGCGCGGAACATTTCCCCAATCACGCCCGCCGTATCCTTCTGTCGCTCCCGAGGACCCGTAAACACGCAGTCGAACGTCACTTCCAACCGCAGCCAATATTCGCCCAGCAGTTGCGCCTGCCGCCGGCCCAGCTCGGAAAGTTGATCGTAGTTCTCAGCCAGGAAGCTCGCTTGCCCGTGGCGGATTACGGTGAGGGTTGCCATGCCTTCGATGTGTGCGCCGCGATCGCGTCCGTTTGTGCTCAACGCGCCGCGTCTCCCTTGTATCCGGGGCCGTGGAGTACGCTGCCGGGCCTTGCCGCCGTCACCTTGCCGTCGAGGATCACGGCCTTGCCATTCACGAACACGTGCCGGAAGCCTACGGCGTAGGAATGCGGTGCGGCGAAAGTCGCCGTATCCCCAGCAGTGGCCGGATCGAAGACGGCGATGTCAGCCTTCATGCCCGGCCGAAGTAGTCCGCGATCCTGAATCCCAAATCGAGCCGCCGGAAACGATGACATCTTCCGCACCGCATCCTCCAAAGTAATCGTCCGCCGCTCCCGCACATACCGCCCCAACACACGCGCAAACGCCCCATAACTCCGTGGATGCGGCATGTTCGGGTTCGGCGCCAGCACCTCGCCGTCGCTCGCGATCATCGTGTATGGAGAGCGCATAAACCGCTCCAAATCGGCCTCGTCCATCGCGTGATAGATCGCCGAACATCCACCCTTCAACTCCAACTCGATCGCCGTTTCTGCCGCGTTCTCCAGCGTCACCTCGCGTCCGGCCGCCCGCGTCAAATCCGCCAGCGACTTCCCCACCAGCGTCCGGTCGTGCGCGCATGCCGCCATGACCACGTTCTTCGGATCGCCCGCGCCCCTGCCCTCCCGCAGCGTCAACACCACCGCTTCCTTGATCTTCGCCCGCGACTCCGGCGCCCCTAGCCTCTCCCGGAACGCCCGCCTCCCCCCGGCGAGCGACCATTGCGGAAACATCGCCGCTGATCCGGTGCTCGACGCCGTGTAGGGATACTGATCCATCGTCGCGTCCACACCGCGCTGCCTCGCCTCATCGAACATTTTCAGAATCTGCTCGCTCCATCCCCAATGCTTTTTGCCCACAACCTTTACATGCGTGAACTGTGTCGGCAGGCCACCCTCCTCACCAATCCGGATCGTCTCCCTCGCCGAGTCCAGCGCCCCCTCGGCCTCGTTTCGAACATGTGACGTGTGCCGGCCGCCGAACGAAGCCACTACTTTCTCCAATTCGATCACCTCTTCTGTCGGCGCATAATTTCCGGGCACATAGAAAAGTCCGGTAGACATCCCAAACG
>DASRHX010001109.1:0-4496 GCA_035650295.1 Bryobacteraceae bacterium
GTGGCGCTGCAGCGGCAAGCCGACTGGAAGATAAGCAGCACGCCCAACGCATGGGATGCCAGCCTGATGCTTGATGCGAACCCGGCCACCGCATGGAAGACATGGCAAGCCGCGTCCCCAGGCATGTTCGTCCAATTGGAAATGAAACGCTCCGAACCGGTCAGCTCGATTGAAGTGGACACCGTTGCCGCACAGGCGCCCCTCCGGTTCCGCTTGGAACGGCGCGATGCCACTGGCCGCTGGATTGGGATTCCCTTCACGGTCCACGAGAGGCACACGCCGATCAAAGAGGACCTGCGCCGATGCGCCACCGCCGCTCTGCACCGTGAGAGGATCCAATACGTACTCCTTGATCCTGTTGTCCCCGGGGCGAAGGAGATCGAAGCCGCGCCGAATACTTGGGATTTGCAGTTCGTCGGACAAGCAGCCCATGGCGTCCGGCTTTACAAGGTTATATCAACGCTTCCGTCCATTTCCTCGCAGCCTTCCCGTACCCCTTTGCTAAACTGAACACTTCCCCTCGTGTTCCACAATATTGAGAAACAAATTCAACGAATTGTGTCGGACCATATCATGGCTCGTTACGGTGAAGCCATGCCGGTGGCCATCGAATCTCCCAAGCAATCCAGCTTCGGCGAACTCGCCCTGCCCGCCGCGTTCCAAATGGCCCGCACACTAAAGAAGGCCCCGCGCGTGATTGCGCAGGAACTGGTCGACGAAATCGGCGCGCTCCCAGGTGTTCGCACCGTCGAAATCGCCGGCAATGGCTACCTTAACCTTCGGCTCGATCGCGGCGCGTACGGTTTCTCACTCTTCAACCCACCGCCACAAGGTCCTTCCATCGGCCACAAAATCATCGTCGAGCACACCAACATCAACCCCAACAAGGCCGCTCACATAGGCCATCTGCGCAACGCAGTTCTCGGCGACACCTTTGTACGCATGCTCCGCGCTTCGGGCGACGCCGTGGAAGTCCAGAACTACATCGACAACACTGGTGTGCAGGTGGCCGATGTTGTCGCCGGCTTCCACTATCTCGAAAAGAAATCCGTCTCGGAGGTGGTCGCGCTCACCACCCAGCCAAAGTTCGATTACATCTGCTGGGACGTCTACGCCCGTATTTCGCAGTACTTCAAAGCGAATCCCGAAAGCGAGAAGTGGCGTTCGGAAACCCTCCACGCCATCGAAGCCAACGAAGGGGCGCTTGCTGAAATGGCTCACATCGTCGCTGACGCCATCGTGCTCTGCCACCTTGCGACCATGCGCCGCCTAGGAATCGTCTACGATGTCCTCCCGCGCGAAAGCGAGATTCTCCACCTCAAGTTCTGGGCCGCCGCATTTGAACTTCTCAAGGTGCGCAATGCCATCTATCTCGCCACCGAAGGCAAGAAGGCCGGCTGCTGGGTCATGGCCGGATCGCATTTTCGCGACAATGTCGCGCAGGAAGACGACGACACCGACGATTCCAAGGTGATCGTCCGATCAAACGGCATTGTCACCTACGTCGGCAAGGACATCGCTTATCAGCTTTGGAAATTCGGACTGCTTGGCAAAGATTTTCACTACAGGCCGCTTCTCAACGAGGGCGCCGAGCATACTGTGTGGGTCACCAGCGCTGAGGAACAAGTCGCCGTTTCGCCTTCCTTCGGAGGCGGCTACATGGTCTACAACGTCATCGACTCGCGCCAGTCCTATCTACAAGACGTCGTTGCCGCTGGACTTCGGGCGCTGGGCTACAACGAACAGGCCGAACGCTCCATCCACTTCAGCTACGAGATGGTGGCCCTCTCTCCGCGCACGTGCGTGGAACTCGGTATCGAGCTGAGCGACGAAGACAAGAAGCGCGCCTACGTCGAAGTCTCCGGCCGTAGGGGCCTCGGCGTGAAGGCCGACGACCTCATCGACAAGCTCATCGAAAAAGCCCTCGTCGAAGTTGACGACCGTCATCCCGACAAACCGCCGGAGGAACGCCTCCGTGTCGCAACGCAACTTGCTACCGGTGCGCTGCGTTACTTCATGCTGAAGTTCACGCGCAACACCGTCATCGCCTTCGATCTTCAGGAAGCCCTCAGCTTTGAAGGTGAAACCGGACCGTACGTGCAATATGCATCGGTTCGCGCCCGCAACATCCTACGCAAACTCGAAGAACGCGGCGAAGCTCTCCCCGACTTCGCCGCGATCCTTACGCAAGCCGCCTTTGAGCGCCAACTGGCCTCGGAAGACTTCTGGCAACTGCTGCTCACCATTTCGAAAGCCGGTTCCGCGATCGAACGCGCTGTCTCCAGTGGAGAACCTGCGCAGATCGCCAAATACGCTTTCCAACTCGCTCAGGCGTTCAACACCTTTTACCACGACTACCCCGTTCTTCAGGAGCAGGATCCCGTGCGCCGCACCTTCCTCCTCTGGATGACGCAATACTTCGGCAGCCAACTCGCCTGGACCCTCAACGTTCTTGGCATACCCGTACCCGAATATATGTAAACCGTTCGCTTGGATAGATGGTTCCGCACCCCTGCGATAAACTGGAAGCAACTCATGTCACATCCGAATAGCTTCGGTTCAGCCGCCACTCTGCGCGTGGGCGGCAGCGATTATCGCATCTATCGACTGGACGCGCTCGAAAAGGCCGGCGTTGCCTCGCTCAACCGCCTGCCGGTCTCCATCAAGATCCTTCTGGAAAACACGCTTCGCATGGAGGATGGCATTACCGTTCGTCCGGATGACATCAAATTTGTAGCCGGCTTCGACGCTAAACACGAGGCTCGCGAAATCTCGTTCATGCCCGCTCGCGTTCTTCTGCAGGACTTCACCGGTGTACCTTGCGTCGTTGACCTTGCCGTCATGCGGGAAGCCCTGCAGAAGATGGGCTCCGACCCCAAACGCGCCAATCCCCTCATCCCTGCCGACCTCGTCATCGACCACTCCGTGCAAGTCGATCACTTCGGCACCAAAGAAGCCCTTGGCCTCAACGGCATTCTCGAATTTCAGCGCAACGCCGAGCGCTATTCATTCCTTCGTTGGGGGCAGGGCAGCTTCCAAAATTTTCGCGTAGTTCCTCCGAATACCGGTATCGTGCACCAGGTCAATCTCGAATACCTGGCCCAGGTTGTCTTCTCCCGGCAAACCGCTGATGGAGTGGAGGCGTATCCCGATACTCTCGTTGGCACCGATTCCCACACGACCATGATCAACGGCCTCGGCGTAGTTGGCTGGGGCGTCGGCGGCATCGAAGCCGAAGCCTGCATGCTCGGCCAGCCGGTCTCGATGTTGTTGCCCGAAGTCATCGGCTTCAAACTGCATGGAAAACTGATTCCCGGCGCAACGGCCACCGACCTTGTGCTGACTGTCACCCAAATGCTGCGCAAGAAGGGCGTCGTCGGGAAGTTCGTCGAATTCTACGGCCAGGGACTCTCCTCACTCTCGCTTGCCGACCGTGCCACCATCGCCAATATGGCGCCTGAGTATGGCGCCACCATCGGATTCTTTCCCGTCGATCACCTCACCCTCGACTACCTCCGGCTTACGAATCGCCCCGGCTCGCTCGTCGCGCTCGTCGAAGCATACGCGAAGGAGCAGGGCCTCTTCCGTACCGACGCAACTCCGGATCCTGTCTTCACCGACTCGCTTGAACTTGACCTCTCTACCGTCGTTCCCTCGCTTGCCGGACCGAAGCGCCCGCAAGACCGCATTAACCTGCCCGACGTGAAGTCCAACTTCCTCGCCACGCTAGGCGCGGACCCCAAACACACTACAGCGAAGAACGGCGTCGAAGTACCGCTACAGGATGGCTCCGTCGTCATCGCGGCCATCACCAGTTGCACCAATACTTCCAATCCATCCGTGATGGTCGCCGCTGGACTCCTGGCTAAGAAGGCTGTGGAGCGTGGCCTGTCCACGCAGCCATGGGTGAAGTCCTCGCTTGCCCCCGGGTCGAAGGTGGTCACTGAATACCTCAACGACTCCGGTCTTACGCCCTACCTCGAGAAACTCAAGTTCAACGTCGTCGGCTACGGCTGTACGACCTGTATAGGCAACTCCGGTCCTCTTCCGGAACATATTGGCGCGGCGGTTGAGTCCGCCAATCTCAACGTCGCTTCCGTCCTCAGTGGCAACCGCAACTTCGAAGGCCGCGTGAACCAACTTGTGCGCTCCAACTACCTCGCCTCGCCGCCGCTGGTTGTTGCCTACGCCCTCGCCGGGCGCGTCGATATGGACCTCGTCAACGACCCCATTGGCCGCGATCAGCAGGGTAAGGACGTCTACCTCAAGGAAATCTGGCCCACGCCGGAAGAAGTCTCCGCCGTTCTGAGGCAGAGCGTACGCCGCGAGATGTTTGAGAAGGAGTACAGCGCGGTGTTCGCCGGCGACGCCCAGTGGAACGCAGTGAAGTTCTCATCCGGTGACCTGTACAAGTGGGAGGCCGACTCCACCTACATCCAACGCCCGCCCTACTTCGACGCTATGGCCGATCCGAACGCGCCGATTCAGGATCTGCT
>DASRHX010001110.1:0-8860 GCA_035650295.1 Bryobacteraceae bacterium
TCGTCGCCGCTCAGCTAGCGCTCGCAACGGCGCTCCTCGTCGGTGCCGGCCTCTTTGTCCGCACCCTCACGCACCTGGAGGAAACTCCGCTCGGCTTCCACCCGGAGAATGTGCTCGCCCTCCGCGTGAGCGCCACCTTCACGGAGCGGCCCGACGCCGTCGTGCAGCGCCACCAGCGTATGCTCGACATGCTCTCCTCGCTGCCGGGCGTCACGGCGGTTTCCATGACAACAGGCCTCCCCGGCGTCAGCACCACCTGGCCGCGCGAGTTCGTCATCGCCGGGGAACAATCCTCCGACGGTACGCTCCGCTTCGCAACGTGGCGGGTCGTTACTTCGGATTACTTCCGGACCGTTGGTATACCCATCCTCAGCGGCCAAAGCTGCCGCATGAAGACTTCCGCGGCCGAGCCCTTTGAACTCCTCGTCAATAGCGCATTTGCAGGCCGCTACTTCACCGGCCGCGACCCCATCGGCCATCGCCTTACCCAAGGCATCGCCGGAGATCTCCAAGCGCGGATCGTTGGCGTCGTTGCCAACTCGCGCGAAGACGGTCCCGGCGCCGCTCCCCAACCCCTCATCTACGCCTGCGGTTATCTCCGCTTCTTTGCGGATTCCGAGTACCTCGTGCAAGTCAGGAATCCCGCCGCGTCGGCGGCCACCGTTCGCAGAGCCGTCCAACAACTCGAGCCCGCGCGCACCGTCTACTCGGTTCGCCCCCTGACGGACGCTCTCCACGGGGCTCTCTCGCAAACCCGTGTTCGCACTCTGCTCGTCGGCATCTTCTCCTTGATGGCTCTCACACTGTCCGCCATCGGCCTGTACGGCGTAATGGCCTACATGGTGTCCCTGCGAACCCGGGAAATCGGCGTTCGAATCGCGCTCGGCGCCGCGCAAACCCAGGTTCTTGCGGAGATCGTGCGATCCGGAATCGTCCTCGCCGCCGCCGGCGTCATCGCCGGAATCGCCATCGCCGCCGCCATCTCCAGGTTTCTTACCAAGCTGCTGTTTGGAATTCCTCCCACCGATGCGCTCTCCTACTTGGCCGCGGCATCGGTCCTCTTCACCGTCGCCCTCATCGCCTGCCTCATCCCCGGCCGCCGCGCGACAGCGATCGATCCGGCGCAAGCCCTGCGAGCGCAGTAGAAACCGGATCCCTGTTAACGCGCGCCCGCTGGCCTAACTCCCTTCGCGATCGCCGGCAGTTTTAGGTACCCCACGATACTGCTCACGGCCAGCATCGCGGCGCTTCCGTAATAGAGGTTTGGAATCCCAATCTTTCCCGCCACCGGACCAGCCACCAACATCGAGATCACCTGCGCCCCCGCTACCAGTGACATTAGGCAGCTCATCACCCTGCCCAACAGTTCATGCGGCGTCTCGTGTTGGATGAGCGTCATCGCTGTAATGAAAATCGCGGCCGCGCATAGACCCAAGCCGAACATTCCCGCCGCGGTCGATCCTATCGTGCCGAACGCCGCGGTGATCAGGATCGCGATGCCCATTCCGCCCAGACCATACACCACCAGATTCTGATGCGGTACGTGCCGCGCAAACCGCGTGAGCAACTGCGTCCCGATGATCATGCCGATGCCAATCAGCGTATTTAACACACCGAACGCCGCCGAGGTTGAGTGCAGCACGTCGCGTACATAAATCGAGAGCAGTGCCCCAAAGCAGCGCATCGCGAACATTCCCGCCGTCATCGCGAGGATCACGAACGAAATTGTGGAGTGCCTGAAGATGAAGCCAAATCCCTGTCGCATTGAATCGAGCACCGCGCCTGATTCCGTGCGCAACTCCGGTTTGCCGATGTTCAGCATCATCACGAGCGCCGCCGAAACGAAGAAACTGAAGCCGTCGTAGAGAAAACAGGAATTGGCGCCGGCAATGTGCACCGCCCATCCGGCAACGCCCGGAGCCACAATCAGCGCTCCCTGCTGCGCCTGCGACATCAATCCGTTCACTGCCATCAGCCCCGGCATCGGCACCAGCGTACGCACCGCCACCGTTTGCGCCGGAACGAAGAAGGCTGAGACCACGCTCATCGTGAACAGGATGGCGTAGATCGCATACAGGTTGTGCACGAACACCAGCGACAGCACAAGCACGCCGCGGATAACGTCGCTTGCGATCATCGTCCGCTTCAAGTCCCACCGGTCCACGAAGACACCGGCCAGTGGGCTGACAATCGCCATCGGCGCCATATACGACACCAGCACCATCGCCACCTGTGTCGCCGTGCCGTGTAGCTCAAATGTCACCACCGCGATGATTGCGAACACCGTCAGAAAGTCGCCGAACACGCTGATAATCCGCGCGATCCACATGAGCCTCACAGGCCGGAGCTTCAACACATCGCTAAATGACAGAAGTGCCCCAGGTGAGTTATGCATGCTCACTCAGAGTACCGGAATTTGGCCAAAAAACGAGTATTTTGGTTTACTAAGATGTAACTGTAACAACCCTGTTATCAAGGCGTTAGACTTACACGCCGACGGCTTGCTATCCTATAAGAGGACGGAACCCCTACCGTCAGGGAGGGGACGTTCCCCTTCCCGAGCATCCGACAGCAAACGGCTCATAGCGGAGAATGGTGTAGTTCCCATGCTGCTCTCGATCTCCAGCTCGGCGCCGCAAGCCACCGATCTCGGCTACCTCCTGCATAAGAACCCCGCCAATCTGCACGAAGTCGATCTCTCCTTTGGCAAAGCCTACGTGTTCTACTCGGAAGCTTCCGCCGCCCGTTGCACCGCCTGCCTCCTGATCGAAATCGACCCCGTCCACCTCGTGCGCGGTTCTCAACAAATCGAGAATTACGTGAATGACCGGCCCTATGTGGCTTCATCGTTCACCACCGTGGCCATCGGGCGCGTGTTCGGCACTGCACTCGCGGGCAACTGCAACAAGCGGCCCGATCTCGTCGCCACCAAGCTGCCCCTCGAACTCATCGTCGAAGTAGTGCGCTCGCGCGCCGGCGCGGAGCTTGTGCACAAGCTCTTTGAGCCGTTGGGCTACCGCGTCGGCCTTACGCGCGTCCCATTGGATTCCTCATTCCCGGAATGGGGCGACAGCCCGTACTACCGCCTGACCCTGCAGGCCGAAGTCACTGTACAGGACCTCCTTTCCCACCTCTACGTCCTGCTGCCCGTCCTCGATGAAGAAAAGCATTATTACCTCGGCGACAGCGAGGTGGATAAGCTGTTGCGCCACGGCGAACGCTGGCTGCCCGCGCATCCCGAACAGAAGCTGATCGTCAATCGCTACCTTCGCCGCTGGCGTTCCTTGACCGATCAGGCCTTCGCCCGGTTGCTGGACCAGGAGGCGCTGGAGGTGGAGAGCGGCGAAGCGGCCAGTGAGGGAGCGGCAAAAGCCGAAAAGGACCTCGAACGCCCCCTGACGCTCCACACCCAGCGGCTGAATCTGGTGGCTGCGACGCTCAAAAACCTCAACGTCCACTCCGTCCTCGACCTCGGTTGTGGCGAAGGCAAACTCCTCCGCCGCCTCATGGCCGACCGCTCCTTCGACCGCATCGCCGGCATGGACGTCGGCCACAAAACCCTCGAAGCCGCCACCGCCAGGCTCCGCGTCGAACGGCTGCCC
Organism: Bryobacteraceae bacterium; assembly: GCA_035650295.1. GTDB lineage: Bacteria > Acidobacteriota > Terriglobia > Bryobacterales > Bryobacteraceae > JAFLBB01. Next base: position 3,603 of record DASRHX010001110.1, read on the forward strand.
GAACGCCAGCGCCGCCGCATCGAACTCTTCCAAGGTTCGCTACTCTACCGCGACTCGCGGCTCTCCGGCTTCGACGCGGCGGCACTCGTCGAAGTCATCGAACATCTCGATGCCTCACGGCTCTCGGCTCTCGAACGCGTCGTGTTCGAATTCGCACGGCCCCGCCATGTCGTCGTCACCACGCCCAACCGCGAATTCAACGTGCTCTTCCCCACCTTACCCTCCGGCCGGTTCCGCCATTCCGACCACCGCTTCGAGTGGACTCGCGGCGAGTTTGCCGCATGGTCCTCATCCATCTCCGCGAGGTTCGGCTACGGCGCGCAACTCGTGCCCATCGGCCCCGAAGATCCTGTACATGGCGCGCCCTCTCAGATGGCAGTCTTTACTCTGCGTTCGGGAAGCGCTCAATGAGAACTCTTGAAATCCCCAACCTCTCCTTGATCGTCCTGATCGGCGCATCCGGTTCGGGTAAGTCTACCTTCGCCCGCCAACATTTCCTTTCCACCGAAATCCTGTCTTCGGATTTCTTCCGCGGCCTCGTCGCCGACGACGAGAACGATCAGTCCGCTTCCGGCGACGCCTTCGACTCGCTCTACTACCTCCTCTCGAAACGCCTCGCGCGCGGCAAGCTCACCGTCGTCGATGCCACCAACGTCAGGCCCGACGATCGCAAACGCCTCATTGAGCACGCCCGCAAATTTCACTGCCTCGCAACCGCCATCGTCCTCAACGTCTCCGAGCGCACCTGCCACGATCGCAACCGCGCCCGCGCCGATCGCCAGTTCGGGCCTCATGTCATCCACCGCCAATCCTCCGACATGAAACGCGGCCTGCGAGGACTTGAACGCGAAGGCTTTCGTTACGTCCACATCCTCAACGAAGACATCCTCACCTCCGCTGAAATCGAAATTCGCCGCGTCCCTCTTTGGAACGACAAGCGCGATCAGTTGGGACCTTTCGACATCGTCGGTGACCTCCATGGCTGCGCCAGCGAACTCGAAAACTTGCTCACGCAGCTCGGTTGGCAGCCTCACACGTTGGAGGAAATCGATCCGTTCTGGGGCGGCGCGTCGTGGCGCCATCCCGCCGGACGCCGCGCCATCTTCGTCGGCGATCTCGTCGACCGCGGCCCCCGCGTGCTCCACACTGTTCGAACCGTGCGCAACATGATCCACTCCGGCGCGGCGTTTTGCGTCGCCGGAAATCACGACGTAAAACTCGTCCGTTGGCTGCGCGGCAAACAGGTTCAGGTCAAACACGGCCTCGAACAATCCATCGCGGAAATCGAAGCCCTCGGTCAGGAAGATCGCACCAAGCTGGCTGCCTTCCTCGATGGACTCGTAAGCCACTACGTGCTAGATGCCGGCCGCCTCGTCGTCGCCCACGCCGGCCTCCGCGAAGAAATGCACGGACGAGGCTCTGGCGCCGTGCGCGAATTCTGCCTCTACGGCGAGACCACGGGCGAAACCGACGAGTTCGGTCTGCCCATCCGCTACAACTGGGCATCGGAATATCGCGGCAAAGCCACCGTGGTCTACGGGCACACTCCGGTACCCGCGCCCGAATGGCTGAACAACACCGTGAACATCGACACCGGCGCGGTGTTCGGTGGCAGGCTCACGGCCCTGCGCTACCCCGAACGCGAGTTCGCCTCCGTCGATCCCGCCCGCGAGTATGCCGTGCCCATCCGGCCCATCGCGGCCCCGTCCCCGGCGCGTCGCGGCGCCCAGCATGAAAACGACGATGTCCTCGACATCCAGGACGTCCTCGGAAAACGCATCATCGAAACTTCGCTCCAACGGAACATCACCATCCGCGAAGGCAACGCCATCGCCGCGTTGGAGGTCATGAGCCGCCATTCCATCGACCCGCATTGGCTCATCTACCTGCCTCCCACTATGTCGCCTAGCGAGACCTCCACCCGCGAAGACTACCTCGAATACCCCACCGAAGCGTTCGCCTATTTCCGCAAGAACGGCGTGGAACGGGTCGTCTGCGAAGAAAAGCACATGGGCTCGCGCGCTGTTGTCGTAGTCTGCCGGGACGTCCAAGCCGCCCATCGCCGCTTCGGCACGGTCGATGGCCGACGCGGTGTCTGTTACACCCGGACCGGTCGGCCCTTTTTCCCGGACCCTGCCACCGAAGCCGCCTTCCTCGGCCGCGTCGCCGGCGCTCTCGAACGCACGGGCTTCTTTGAGGAGTTCGCCACCGATTGGTTCTGCCTCGATTGCGAACTCATGCCCTGGTCGGCCAAAGCGCGCGAGTTGATCCAACAACAATACGCCGCCGTCGGCGCCGCCGGCGAAACCGCGCTCACCTCCGCGCTCCACGCCATCGCCCAGTCACCAGCCGCCGGACATCTGCGCGATCGCTTCAGCGAACGCCTCGACCGCGTCCTCGGCTACCGCAAGGCCTACCGCCACTATTGCTGGCCGGTCGCCTCGCTCAACGACTACCGCCTCGCGCCCTTCCACCTCCTCGCAAGCGAAGGTAAGGTTCACTCTAGCCAATCCAACCGCTGGCACATGGAAACGCTCCACTGCCTCGCCGCCGCCGATCCGAACTTCATTCTTGCCACGCCTTACCGCGAAGTCGATCTATCCAATGAAGCCGACGTCCGCACCGCCGAACAATGGTGGGAAGATCTCACTGCCTCCGGCGGCGAAGGCATGGTCGTGAAGCCTCTCGATTTCATCCCGCGCAGTCCCAAGGGCCTCCTGCAACCTGCGCTCAAATGCCGCGGCCGCGAATACCTGCGCATCATCTACGGCCCCGAATATACGGCCCCCGATCAGCTGCCGCGTCTCAAGGCCCGCGCACTCACCGGCAAACGCTCCCTCGCCATCCGCGAGTTCGCCCTAGGCATCGAAAGCCTCCAGCGATTCATCGCCCGAGAACCCCTCCGTCGCGTACACGAATGCGTCTTCGGAGTTCTAGCCCTCGAAAGCGAACCCGTCGATCCCCGCCTCTAATCGCTCTTCTCTCCTCAGCACCTTCCTCGCCATCCGCGTGCATCGGGGTCCATCTGCGGCCAATAACCGTGCCACCATAGTCCCAGCATGACCTTCAGCTCCCGCCCCCACTCCTGGCGCGAACTCTGGTCCCGCCTCTCCCATACTCTCCAGGGCGGCATGCGCCAGCGCCTCACCCGCAGCGGCTTCTTCTTCTCGGTCATCACCGCATTCGTCGCCGCCGCCGCCTTCATGACCGCCAACAACCTCCTCTTCCTCCTCCTCTCCGTCCTCATCGCCACCATGCTCATCTCCGGCTTCATCAGCCGCCTCTCCCTTGCCGGCCTCGAGCTCGACTTCCTCCCCCCCGAACACGTCACCGCACGCCGCTCCACGCCCGCCCGCCTTCGCATGTCGAACGAAAAATCCTGGATCCCCTCCTTCTCCCTCACCGTCCGCGGCGTCCCGCAATCGGTCCAGGTTTCCGAACTCTACATTCCCTACCTGTCCTCGGCCTCCTCGGTCGAAGCGTCCGTCGACGTCACCTTCGCCAATCGCGGCCTTCACTCGCAAAACAGTTTCCGCCTCGTCTCGCGCTTTCCCTTCGGATTCACCGAGCGCCGCGTCGACCTCACGCTCAACCGCGAAGTCGTTGTCTATCCCTCGCTCGAACCGCACCCCGAAGCCGAACGCCGTCTCGCCGGTTTCGACCGCGGCCTGGACGCACACCTCCGCAGCCGTGGCACCGATTTCTACCGCATCCGCCCCTACGAAGTCCGCGAATCGGCTCGCCACGTCGATTGGAAGGCCACCGCTCACACCGGCGATCTACAGGTCCGCGAATTTGCCGCCGAATCGGAACCCCTGGTCGAAATCATCCTCGACCCCCACGTCGCCCCCGGCTCCGCCGAGCTGTTCGATTACGCCGTCGAATGCTGCGCCTTCCTCTGCTGGCAAATCGCCACCCGCCCCGCCCGGCTGCGCCTCCGCTGCGGTAACTTCGACCGCACGCTCCCAGCCGAAGGCGACATCTATACTATGCTGAGATTTCTCGCTCTGGTCGAACCGCGTTTCTTCAATCCCGCCCGGGCGAAGGCGTTTCAACTATCCTATGCACCCGGCTCGCCCTTGGAATCCGACAGCCTGCGGCTCATTCTCACCGCCTCGCCTCAACTCGCAGTCGATGCTGGCTGGCATCGCGATCATGTTCTCGATGTTCACGCTCTCGCCGCTGAACGCGCAGTCAAGCGCTGACACCGAACCCGTAAAAACCTCCATCACCGTCGTCGAAAAAGTCGCCGCCGAAGCGCCCGCCTCCCTCACCATCCTCGACGCCCGCCGCGTCCAACAAGTCCCTGGCATCAACCTCGACGACCGCCTGCGCATGGTCCCCGGCTTCTCCCTCTTCCGCCGCTCATCCTCGCTCGCCGCCCACCCCACCACCATGGGCATCTCCCTCCGCGGCCTCGGCTCCACCGGCGCTTCGCGTACTCTCGTCCTCTGGGACGGTGTCCCCCTCAATGACCCCTTTGGCGGCTGGGTCTACTGGAATCGCGTCTCGCCCGAAAACATCGGCCGCGTCGAACTCTCTCGCGGCGCATCCACCAGCTTGTTCGGCGATCGCGCCATGGCAGGCGCCATCACGCTCTTCACCCGCGAACCCGAAAAGCTCAGCCACAAACAAGCCCTCTTCGGCTCCTATGACTTCGGCAATCGCAACACCCACCAGCTCGAGGCCGGTTACTCCAACTTGTTCGCCAGCAGGTTCGGCATCTCCGCCTCCGCCCGTGCCTACACCACCAACGGCTACTACATCGTCGGCGAATCCTTCCGCGGCCCCGTCGACCGCGAGGCCAACGCCCGCTTCGTCGCCCCCACCGTCCGCTTCGACTACCTCGGCTCGGTTCAGCGCCTCTTCGTCAAGGCCGACATGCTCATCGAGGACCGCATCAACGGTACCTCGCTCCTCCGCAACTCCACCTCGCTCGGCACTCTCTCCGCTCACTACACGCGCGACTTCGCTCGCGACGGCCTCTCCTTCACCGGCTATCACTCACGCGGCGAATTTCGGAGCAATTTCTCCACAATCCCCGCCAACCGCCTCACCGAGCGCATCACCTCCATCCAATCCGTTCCCTCCCTCGGCTCCGGCGGCGCGGCATACTGGCGTCACTCCGAATCGCGCTGGTCCTCGCTCGCCGGCATGGATTTCGTCCGCGTCTCCGGCCGCTCCATCGACACCTACTACGGCGCCACCGGTCTCGTCACCTCCAAAGTCGACGCGGGCGGCGATGTCTTCCATCGCGG
>DASRHX010001111.1:0-12408 GCA_035650295.1 Bryobacteraceae bacterium
TGTGGCGATGCGGTCAGTCTCTTTTACGCGCAGCTCGCGTGCGTCTTTTACCACAAGCCCGTCGCGGCTCACCGCACCAAGAATGCTCAACACGGGAATCTCGTCGATCAACGCCGCCGTCGTCGCGCCGCTGATGATGCCGCCCTTCACCTCGCGGCCGGTCACCAACAAATCCCCAACCAACTCGCCCGATACCTCTACCAGGTTCATCACCTGCAGCTTCGCGCCCGCCGCCATCAGCCAATCAAGCAGCGCCGACCGCGATGGGTTCAAGCCCACTCCTTGAATCATGAGCTTCGAATCGGGAACGATCATCGCCGCCACGAGGAAGAACGCCGCCGAACTCAAATCGCCGGGCACGGCTACTTCGCGGCCCTTCAAGCGCGCGGGACCCTTTACCGTGATCACACCGCCGTTGAATTCGATCTCGGCGCCAAATTCGCGCAGCGCCAGTTCCGTGTGGTCGCGCGTGCCGATCTTTTCCACCACCGTTGTTTCGCCATCGGCATGAAGCCCGGCCAATAGCACGCAAGTCTTCACCTGTGCCGACGCCATCGGAGGCTCATATCGCATCGCCTTCAATTTGCGTCCGTGAATGGTGAGTGGGGGGAAACGTCCGTCAACTGCATCGATCTCGGCGCCCATCAACGCCAGCGGCTTCATGATGCGGTCCATTGGACGCCGCGCCAGCGATTCGTCGCCCGCGATCGACGATGTGAACTTCTGTGCCGCCAGCACGCCGCTCAACATCCGGATTGTCGACCCTGAATTACCCGCGTCGAGTTCCGCTGCCGGGGCCTGCAATCCTTCTAATCCCCGCCCTTCGACCACGATTGTGCCATCGTCCTGTCGGGTCGAATTGACGCCCAGCGCCCGCATGCAGTTCAGCGTCGACTGGCAGTCGGCGCCCGTGGAGTAATGATGAATTGTGCTGGTTCCCTCGGCGATCGAGGCGAGAATTCCGTAGCGGTGGGAAATGCTTTTGTCGCCCGGCAAGCGAATCGTGCCTTCCAGGCGCGAAGCCGGCGTGATGATCTGTAGCATGAGGGGGAAGTTTGTATTGTAGCAATTGCCCGCGCCCGGCCCCCTCGAACCAGGCGCGGCAACCTTGCCCAGAATTCCGCGCTACGCAGTGGCGCGCAGCATCTGGGGCTCCACTGAAAACGCCTTTGGCTCACGCCACGGCTGGAAGCGGTAGCCGACACCGAATATGGTCTCGATGTATTGCTCGCCGTAGTCGCCCAGCTTCCGGCGCAAACGCCGGATGTGAACGTCCAGCGTCCGCGTGCGAATGTCGGGACCGTATCCCCAAACCGTGCGCAACAAAACGCCGCGAGGCACGATCTCCCCCGCGTTTGCCGTCAGCGTCGACAACAACTCGTATTCCTTGCGTGTCAGCGTCACCGCGCGCCGGTCAACCCATAGTTTGGCCAAAGCGAAATCGACGACGCAGTGTGGATCTTGATAGAGGCTGGTGGACATCATGGCTATTTCGATCCTAGGCTGGGTTGCCGAAAAGGTCGTTCGCAAGTTGTGAAAGATTTGTAAAAAGCGCGGGGCCCTGCCGTATACTTCACAAATGGCATCTTGCTCTGCCCGCGGAGTGATGCTAGCCGCGGCTTGTTCTACCCTGCTCGCCTCCCAGTCGCTCGTCGTCCCTACCGATCTGTTCCGCATCCGATCGATTACGGCGCTCGATATGTCACGCGACGGTTCAACAGCGGTGTTCGCCGTTCGTTCGGTCGACGGCGAGGAGTACCGTAACCGCCTCTACGCGATTGATCTCACGCGCCCAGCCACTCCCGTTCCACTCACCGGCGCGGACCGCAGCGACACCAGCCCCGCCATCAGCCCCAACGGTCAATGGTTGGCGTTTCTGCGCCGCGATCCCGCCCCGCGCGGCCGTCCCCAACTCTGGCTGATGCCGCTTGCCACGCCCGGGGAACCCCGCATGTTGACTGAGCTCGAATTCGGTGTCGCCGAGCTCGCCTGGCGGCCCGACTCGAAGGCTATGCTCGTCTCGTCCAATCTGCCGATTTCGAAGATTGACGGTAAACCGCCCTTTCCCTCCGAGCGTCCCGGACGCCCTTGGAAGGACGTTTCCAAGGACACCAAACCGAATCCCGATGGCACCCTGGCCGAGTTGCGCGCGTGGCTGGAAACCAACGCCGCCAAGGACAACCCCACCGTCATCGACCGGCTCAGCTTCCAGGACGAAGAATCGCTCCGCCGCGAAATGTCCATCGCCAATCTGTATGTGGTCGACATCGAATCCGGCTCCGCCAAACCACTTGCCCATAGCTTCGAACCACGGCTCAACTTCACCTATTCGCCCGACGGATCCCGTATCGCATACGTCTCCGTTCCCGACTTCACCATCCACCCGGACCGCTTCGGTTCCTTTGATTGGCGGCGCAGCTCACTGTTCGAAATGAACGCCGATGGCTCCAACCGCCGAACCATACTCGAGGGCAAACTCGGCGCCGGGTCGCCTCAATACTCCGCCGATGGACGCTACCTTTACGTTCTCTCGCATCACCTCGAACGTTCTTACGCCGCGCAGGGGCAACTCGTCCGCATCCCCATCGCCGGCGGCGCACCCGTCATCGGCGCGTGGCCGTCAAGTGCAGCATCGTTCTCTGTGCTCCCCGGAGGCAGCGCGCTCCTCTCAGGCCCCTGGCACGGCGGCTTTCCCCTCTTGCGGGAGGACTTCGATGGCGCAGCTCCCAGGACCATCGTCGAATCCCCCGCCGGTGTCCAGATCTTTCGATCCGCCGGCGGGCGCACAGTGTACGCACTGACGATGGCCGACAATCCGAGCGAACTCTATCTGTTGGATGGCAACGACGCGCCCCGCCGCCTCACCAACCTCAACACGGAATGGCTTTCACAGCGCAGGCTCGCAAAACCGGAGGAACACTGGATCACGCGCCCCGACGGCACGCGCGTGCAGATGTGGATCATGAAGCCTGCCGGTTTCCGTGACGGTGTCAAAACGCCTTGGGTCCTCGACATGCACGGCGGTCCGTCGGCGATGTGGGGTCCCGGCGAGGCCACGATGTGGCACGAGTTCCAACTCTTCTGCGCCCGCGGCTACGGCATCGTCTATGCGAACCCGCGCGGCTCCGGCGGCTATGGCGAGACGTTCCAACGCGCTAATTTCCGTGACTGGGGCTCCGGCCCCGCGGGCGACGTGCTCGCGGCCCTCGATCATGCCATCAAGCTGGTGCCCGAGATCGACAAGGACCAACTCTTCTTAACCGGCGGCTCCTACGCAGGCTACTTGACGGCGTGGATTGTCGGCCACGACAAGCGCTTCCAGGCCGCCGCCGCACAGCGCGGAGTCTACGACCTTCGTACGTTTTTTGGCGAAGGCAACGCCTACCAACTCGCCCCCGAAGCCTTCGGAGGCAATTTCTGGGAGCCGGAATCCCGTTCCGTCTACGAGCGCGAATCGCCCATCACCTATGTCGACCGGATTACCACGCCGCTTCTCATTCTCCATGGCTCGGCCGACCTCCGCACCGGCGTCATCCAAAGCGAAATGCTCTACCGCGCCCTCAAACAACTCGGCCGGCCGGTCGAATATGTCCGCTACCCCAACGTCGGCCACGAAATCACCCGCAGTGGCCCACCGACCCCGAGGCTGGATCATGCGCTGCGGATACTGGAGTTTTTTGAGAGGTACAGGAAGCGGTGAAAAGCTGCACTCGCCTGTGCTTGCTGCATCACGAAGTCTCGAGAAGACGCCCCTTCCATTCCTCTCCCACAGCCAGGTGACGATACATCAGGCGTATCGTCCTTTTGCAATAACCCACAGCCTCTTCAGCTTCAGCAACTGTCAGGACGGTATCTGCTGCGCCGTCGGGATGCGCGATCCTATTTCGAAGGGCGCGAAACTTGTCAAATTCTTCCCGACCCGGGGCTGTTGACTCAAACGCCCTGCATATGTACTGGAGCTTCGGGAATACCGCAGAACCCCGGCAGTCTTTGGGCCAAGCGATCTCTGATTGTCTAGCGAAGGCCGCGATAGTGTCGTCCACCGCTACCCATCCAAGAAGTACCGCGGCGCGTAGGTGACGTTGACCAATAATCGTTCCTTGAGGAGTATCAGGCATCCCCTTTGCCTGATAGAAACAAAAATACGCATCTTCCATCGTGGTGAAACGAATCAGCCTGCTCATAATGACAACCGCCGCATGTCACTTCACTCAATCGCAAACGGCCCAGGCCTATCCAGCGTTAAGTAGCGCCCGTCCTTGTCCTCGGCATCGATGCGGTAGCTCACCATTCGCGCCTGCGAGTTGGTCTGCGCTTCGACGACCCCCTCTTCGCCCGGCTCCACCGGCAGCTTTGTCACTTCGATGCTTCGCCGCGAAATCAGCTTGTCGTCGGCATCGAGGAACTCGAAGTACAAAACAATCCCCTTAAACGCGTGATCGGAGCCGTTGCGGACGACGCCGTCGAAGACGATCATCGACTGCTCGCGGCGCACCTCCATTTTTACGACGATGAGATCCGGCCCGCTCTGTTCCTTGCCCTTTGGCTTCTTCTTCTGCGGAAACGCGCAGAGAGCGACAAGGAAGGCGAGCACCAGCACGCGCTTCATGCCACGAGTGTACCAAGCGTTCACCAGGGTTCGGCGCGCTTGCTATGCTTTCCCCATGATTTCCCGCCGCAACTGGTTTCTCTCCTCCGCAGCCCTCGCAGCCGCTTCGCAAACCTCCGCACAGGCCCCCAGTGGCAAGTTCGTCTCAATATCTTCCAGCAACGGCCTCCGCGCCGTGACACTCGCCGTTTCACTGATGAAGCAGCGCAACTACGACACGCTCGACGCCGCGATCTCCGGCGTAAACATTCAGGAAGAGGACCCCGAGGACAACTCCGTCGGCTACGGCGGGCTCCCTAACGAAGACGGCATCGTCGAACTCGACGCATGCGTCATGCACGGGCCTACCCGCCGCGCCGGTTCGGTCGCCTCCATTCGCGGCATCAAGACCCCATCTAAGATCGCCAAGCTCGTGATGGAGCGCACCGACCACATCATGCTCGTCGGCGATGGCGCTCTGCGATTCGCCAAAGCTCACGGCTTCCAGGAAGAAAACCTGCTTACCGAAAAGTCGCGCAAGGCCTGGCTCATTTGGAAGGAATCGCTCCGTGACCCTAGGGGCCGTGGCAACTGGGGGCCTGGCCTCAATGCGCCAGATGGTGCAACTCGCGAATCGCCCGAAGCGTGGCTGCGCGAGCGGTATCCGAACGAGAGTCCCGAGTTCCTTGCCTGGGCCCGGGAAGTCGCCACGCACCCCATCACCGGCACCATCAATTGCCTCACGTTGAACGGCAAGGGCGAGATGTCCGGCGTCACCACTACCAGCGGCTTGTCGTGGAAGTTGTCGGGGCGTGTCGGCGACTCGCCCATTATTGGTGCTGGCCTCTTCGTCGACCAAGATCACGGCGCAGCGGGCTCTACCGGGCGTGGCGAAGAAAATATCCGCGTCGCCGGTGCGCACACTGTTGTCGAAAACATGCGTCATGGCATGAGCGCCAAGGACGCGGTGCTCGACTGCTTAAAGCGCGTAGCTCGTAACTTCAACAACGACGCAAAGAAGTTGAACCAGTTCGATCTCAACTTCTACGCACTGCGCAAGGACGGCGACTTCGCCGGCGGCTCGCTATGGAACGGAACCATCACGCGCGGCAAGTTCAACCCCCGCCGTTTCGCCGTGAACGTCGACGGCAATGCGCGCTTGGAAGACTGCATCTATCTTTTCGAGAGAAAGGCCTGACCATGCGTCTCATCGTAGCCCTGGCCCTCGTGCCGCTCGCCTTCCCGCAGAACCCCGACGCCAATTACGACGAAAGCAAGGTGGGCGGCTACCAACTGCCTGACCTTCTTGGCCCCGCGAAGACGGCGAAGGATTGGACCACAAAACGCCGCCCCGAAATCTTCCGCCTGTTCGAAGACCAAATGTTCGGCGTCGCCCCGGGCAAGCCGAAGAATATGAGCTTCGAAGTGCTCGAGCAGGGCACGGCCTTCAGTGGGAGAGCCGGCCGCAAGCAAGTGCAGGTGGCCTTCGATAAGGGACCGAATGCTCCCAAAATGGAGATCCTGCTTTATCTCCCCGCCAACGCCAATGGCAAGGTACCCGTTTTTCTCGGCCTGAACTTCCAGGGAAACCACGCCGTCACGCTCGACCCCGCGGTCCGCGTTACACGCTCGTGGATGCGCAACGTGCCTGGCAACAAATCCGACGAGAGCAAGCGTGGAGCCGAGGCTTCACGTTGGGACATCGATGCCATTCTTGCCAAGGGCTACGGCGTGGCTACCATTTACTACGGCGACATCGATCCGGACTACGACGACGGCTATCAGAACGGCGTCCAACCACTTTTCTACAAACCCGGCCAAACCAAGCCCGCGGCCAACGAGTGGGGCTCCATTGCCGCTTGGGCGTGGGGACTTTCGCGCGCGCTCGACTATCTCGAAACCGATCCGCTGGTCGATTCGAAACGCGTCGCCGTCGTGGGGCACTCGCGGCTTGGCAAAACCTCGCTCTGGGCAGGCGCCGTCGATCAACGCTTCGCCCTCGTCATCTCCAACGACTCAGGCGCGGGCGGAGCATCCCTCAGCCGTCGCATCTACGGCGAAGAGGTTCGCCATCTCAATAAGAGCTTTCCCCACTGGTTCAACGACAATTTCAAGAAGTACAGCTCGAACGAATCCGCGTTGCCGTTCGACCAGCATATGTTGATTGCGCTGATGGCTCCACGCCCGGTCTACATCGCCAGTGCTGTCGAAGACCGGTGGGCCGACCCCAAAGGCGAGTTCCTCTCTGGTGTTCACGCCACTCCCGCCTACAAACTATTCGGCAAGGCCGGCATGCCCACTACCGAGATGCCCGGTATTGAGCAGCCTGTCATGGGAACCATCGGCTATCACATTCGCCGCGGCAAGCACGACGTCACGTCGTACGACTGGGAGCAGTTCCTCAAGTTCGCGGAGATGTATTTGAAGGCGCGCTAGGAAACCATCTGCCGCACCGTAATACCCACCAGCGCCAAGGTGAGGCCGATCATTACGACCACCGCGCCCCAGGCCACCAGGTTGTAGACGGGGGAATTCGTCCACTCTTTCATCACGCGCTGCTTGTTCACGATCATGATCATGAAGATCAGCACGAACGGCAGCAGGATGCCGTTGATCACCTGCGACGCCAGAATCATCTTCACCAGCGGGAAACCCGGCAGTAGCACCACGCCGCCACCAACGACGATCAGAAACGTGAACAGCCAATAGAAGACCGGCGCCGTACGGAAAGTGTGATTCACGCCCGACTCAAAGCCCAACCCTTCGCACACCGTGTAGGCGGTTGAGAGCGGCAAAATACACGCCGCGAAAAGCGACGCGTTGAACAATCCCACACAAAACAACAGGTACGCGTATTCACCAAACGGTTTCAAGCCGAGCGCCGCATCGGTTGCATTCTGAATATCCTGCGGTTTCTGGCTCCATATGGCGCCAGCGCAGGCGACGATGATAAAGAACGCGATCACCGACATCACGATGCAACCGACGATGACCTCGATTCGCGACTCGGCGTAATCGCGCGCCGAGATGCCTTTCTCCACTACGGCCGCTTGCAAATAGAATTGCATCCAAGGCGCGACTGAGGTGCCCACCATGCCGATCAGCATCGTGATGTAACCCGGATCCATGATCAACACCGGCTTTACGCTGTAGATGGCCGCCTCTTTCCAATCCGGTTTCACGAGTACGCCCGAGACAATGTAGCCCACATACACGACGCAGGCGAAGAGAAACACCTTCTCTACGCGTGCGTAGCTGCCTTTGACGATGAGCAGCCACACCGCCACCGCCGCCAACGGCACCGAGATATACCGGCTCACATGAAACAGCTCGAGAGAGCTCGCCACACCGGCAAAATTCGCCATCACATTCGTGAGGTTCGCCGCCACCAGCGCCGCCATGATCAGAAATGTCGGGCGCAACCCAAACTCTTCGCGGATGAGATCCGACAGCCCCTTTCCGCTCACCGCACCCATGCGCGAACACATCTCTTGCGTCACGATGAGCAGAACTGTGATCGGCAAGAGCGTCCAGAGCGGCAAGTACCCGTACTTTGCACCCGCCTGTGAATAAGTGAAGATGCCGCCGGCGTCGTTGTCCACCACGGCGGTGATGAAGCCTGGACCTATGACGGCAAAGAACACCGCCAGTTGATAGCGCATCCGCTTCAGCATCGTGCCGGGCCCCTCATCGCTGCCTCAGCACGCTGATCACGTCATCGGCCGTGATGACTCCGGCCACGCGGCCATCGCCATGTGTAACCGGCAGCGTAATTAAGTTGTACTTGTCGAACAGTTCCGTAATCTGGTTTTCCCTGGCGCCGGTCTGCACGTGAATCAAATCGTCCGCTGCCAGTTCCCGCAACGCCTTTTCCGCCTCGGCCGCAAACAGTCGCGCTAGCGGCACTACGCCTTTCAACTTCCCGGCTCGGTCCACCAGCAACAGGACATTCTGGAACTCCAGTAGCTCCGTCTTCTCGCGCACCGCGGCGAGCGCGGTGGCCACGTTGGCATCCTCCGGCAGGGCGATGTATTCGGTGTACATCATGCCGCCCGCGGACTTCTCGTGGAATTCGAGCAGCTCCTCCACTTCCGACTTCGGCTCGCTATCGAGCTCGTCGAGGATCTCCGCCTTGGTGTCCTCTTCCAACTCATTCAAGGCATCGGCGGCTTCGGCCGGCGACATCTCCTCGAGAATCTCGGCCGCTTTTTCAGTTTCGAGCGATTCGAGAATGCTCGCTTGAATGTCGGGCTCCACTTCGGATAGCGTCTCGGCGGCGACCTCGCTGTCAATGGTCTCGAAGATCGCTTCGCGGTCCTCAGGACTCAAGTTCTCGACGATATCGGCGAGGTCGGCCGGGTGCATCTCTTCCAGGTGGCGGTAGGTGATGTTCAAGCGCACGCGGCGCTGCGGATCGGGCTCGAGAATATCGGTCAGCGTCCAAGGAATCGAGTGCGGCGGAATCGGTGATTGCAGCAAACGGATCCATCGCCTCGGCAGCGCGCCCTGCAACACGCGCCTCAGGATGCTGCGCATGCCGATGTCGACCTCATCCACGCGCAATTCGTCATGCCCGTTCACGGCAGCCACGCGGAAGGTCATGTCGGTCACCCGCACCACCTTGCGGCCCTGCGCATCGATGATCTGTTGATCGAGCAAATCGCGCACCAGCCGCAGCATGTATTCGTCGGCGTGGTAAGGCGTCAATTGCTCGTCGGCGAGGAAAATGCCGTCGAGTGAAATCTGTCGCACCTGGTCGTGACGGATCGCCAGCCACGAATAACTGGAGCCGATGAGGAAGCGATCCACCCGGTATGGGTCGAGCACGGGCACGATCGCCGCATCTTTGATACGGCCGAGCGTGCGGCGCTTTAGATCAAAAACGCGAAGCCCGACGAGTTCGGTGAGGTACAGGATCGTCTCGGGCATGGTAGGCTTCCGGCAGTCATGAACTTCAGCTTCTCTTTCCGTAGTGTAACGGTACGATGGTACCTAATGCGAAGTTTTTTGCTTATCGCCGTGGGCGCTCTTTGTCTGCTCACTTGCGGCCGGAAGGCAGAGGGCCCGAAGACGCCGGATCAGGCCCTGCTTACCTTGAAACTCGACCCCGATTTTGAAGTGAAGCTATTCGCCGCCGAGCCTATGGTTCTCGACCCTGTCGATGTGGTTTTCGACGAGCGCGGGCGCGCTTTTGTCGCCGACATGCTCGATCTGCCGTGGGATCCGCCTAAAGGCAAAAAGGCCCGCTCGCGCATCGTGATGCTCGAAGACACGAACGGCGACGGCCGCGCCGACAAGTCCACCGTATTCGCCGACAACGTCCTGCAGGTGAGCGGCCTCATGGTATGGAATGGCGGGCTCATCGTGCCCTCCGCTCCCGAAATCCTGTACCTCAAAGATACGAATGGCGACGGCAAGGCCGACACGCGAGAAGTCTGGTTCACAGGCTTCTTTCAGGGCAATCCGGAAGCGCAGATCACCAATCCACGCCTTGGGCTCGACAACTGGATCTACTTCAACAATACGGGCAATGCCGGGCTGATCACGTCTCCCAAGCATCCGAAGTTGGCGCCCTTACAGATACGCGGCGCCGACTTCCGCTACAATCCCGTCCGCGGCATCGCCGAAACGGCCGCTGGCGCCGGCCAGTACGGGTCTACCTTTGACGACTGGAACAACCGGTTCATCAGCCAGAACACCATCCACCTCCGCCATGTCGTGCTTCCCATGCACTACCTGGCGCGCGCGCCCAACCTGGAAGTGCGCGACGTGAATCACGATCCTTACGGCAAGCGCGAACGCCTCATGTGGCCGATTACGCGGCCGCAGGAATGGCGTGTGAAGCGCACCGAGATGCGGCAGAAGCGCTACGACGAAAACAAAACGGGCCGCATCGAACACGTCGCGGGCCACATTACCGGCGCAACGGGCGGCACCGTCTATAAGGGCGATGCCTGGCCACGCGAATACTACGGCAACATTTTTACCGGCGATGTGAGCGCGAACCTCGTCCGCCGCGATCTGGTCGAACCCGACGGTGTCACCTTCTCCGCAAAGCCAGCATACGAAGGGAAGGAATTCCTCGCCTCGAACGATCAATGGTTCCGCCCCACCAACTTCGCGAACGCCCCCGACGGCAACCTCTACTTCACCGACATGTATCGCGAAATCATCGAGACGCCGGAATCCATTCCCGAGGAACTGAAGAAGAATCTCGATTTTTATTCGGGCAATGACAAGGGGCGCATCTACCGCATCGTCTCGAAGCGGCCGGCGGCAAGTCGTGGCCTCAAGGTGGATCTTGGCTCCCAATCCACGGCCGACCTGGTTACTACGCTGGAAAACCCCAATGGATGGCATTCGGAGACCGCCAAGCGGCTGCTGCTGGAGCGCCGGGACAAGGCTGCCATCGCGCCGTTGAGGCGCCTGGGCACGGCGCGCGCCTTGTGGGTGCTGGAGGGCATGAATGCACTCGAGCCAGCCGATCTGATCACCGCCATGAAGAGCAGCGATGCCCATTTGCGAGAGCAGGCCGTACGCATGTCGGAATCCCTTCCCATCACTTATTCGCTCGAGCGTGCGCTGCTTTCACTCGCCACCGACCCCGATGTCCGCGTCCGTTTCCAACTCGCGCTTACGCTTGGCCGCCACGCCGTTTCGTCCAATGGCGCGGCCGCTCGCGCCGCGCTCGTTCGCATTGCCCAGAAGGATGCTGCCAATGAGTGGACCCGCACCGCCGTGATGCTCAGTGGCGCGGCCTCGCCTGTCGACATGCTGCGCCAGACGCATAAGCTCAATCCCGACTTCGAACTGCGCCTTTCGCGCCTGATTGGTGTCCGCCAGAACCCAGCCGAGATCGCTGCCGTGCTGACCCTGCTCACTCCCGAGGGTCTTGACGCGCTGGCCAAGGGGCTTGAACTTTCGGGTACACGTGGATTGAACGTGCCCGGCGCCGACGGGCTAGGTGAGAAGGGTTGGAAGCTTGCGCGCTATCTCGCGATGCCCACGCTGATGGCAAACGCCGAGCGCCTCGCATTGGACGCGACCATCGATCCCGAGCGCCGCATACTCGCACTGCAGGCCCTGCGCGGCTCAACATACGCGAAGGCCGCCGCCGCGCTCGAAAGCGCCGTGAAGTCGAGCGCGCCCGGTAATGTGCAGGCCGCCGCCATCGACACGGCGGCCTCCTTCGACGACCTGGGGGTTTCGGAACAACTCCTTCGCTATTGGAAGCAGTATGCGCCTGAGGGCCGCGCGCGCGCTGTCGCGGCGTTGCTCAAACAGAAGTCTCGCGTACCGGCGCTGCTCGATGCGATCGAAAAGGGAACCGTGGAGCCCGCCATGATCGAAGTAGGCGCGCGCAACCGCCTGCTGGAAGACACGAATCCCGCTATCGCCAAGCGCGCGAAGACGCTACTCAAGGCCGGCGGCGACCGCGCTCGTGTCGTTGCCGATCATCGTGACGTCGTCCGCATGCGCGGCGATATCGCCCACGGCAAGCAGGTGTTTGAAGATGCCTGCGCCAAGTGCCACTTGCCCCGCCGCCAGGGTGGTGGCCGCGTTGGTCCCGATCTCTCCGGAATCAGTATGAAGACCCGCGAGGAACTGCTCGAATCCATCCTCAATCCGTCGGCGTCCATCGAACCGCGCTTCGTGAATTACATCGTGACCACCAAGGACGGCCGCACCTACGACGGCGTCCTGGCGAGCGAAACCCCCGGCGGCATCACCCTCCGCGGCGGCCAGGAAGAAGACGTTACCATCCTCCGCCGCGACATCGCAAATATTCGCTCATCGAGCATTTCCCTCATGCCCGAGGA
>DASRHX010001112.1:0-2383 GCA_035650295.1 Bryobacteraceae bacterium
CATGTGTTCACCGGATCGAGCCCGGCGCCGTTGTCCCCTGCCCACCCGACGCCCTCGACCAACCAGGCGCCAGTCGTGCCGCGCACGATGGTGACCATCGCCGCTTTATCCACCAACGCGTCGCCCATCGGCTGGATCAGCGATGACGACAGCGAGACACGCGGCAACAACGTGGATGCGCATCTCGACCGGAACGCGGATGATCTGCCGGACTTGCCGCGGCCGCAAGGCGGGCCCGGCCGCGTATTTGATTATCCGGCGGACCTCACTCGCTCCCCGCAAACCTATGGCGAAGCTGCGGCGGTCAACCTGTTCTATTGGTGCAACTGGATGCATGATCGCCTGTATGAACTCGGGTTCGATGAAGCCGCGGGCAATTATCAGAAGGACAACTTTGGACGCGGCGGCGAGGACAATGACGCGATCATCGCCAATGCCCAGGACGGCTCCGGTGTCAATAACGCGCGCTTCTTTCCCGCGCCCGATGGCAATCCGGGCAGGATCGAGATGTTCGTCTTTGATGGTTCGGACCCGGACCGCGACGGTGATTTTGACGCGGAGATCATTCTGCACGAATACGCGCACGGACTGACCGATCGCATGGTCGGTGGCGGCATCGGTATTTATCAATTAGTTACTGTCGGCCTGGCAGAAGGCTGGTCCGACTTTTACGCGCTTGCGATGCTCAACGATAGTTCGGACGTGGACGCCAACTACACCGAGGGCGCCTACTCGACGTATCAATTCCTTGGGCTCACGCAGAATTATTATTACGGAATCCGGCGGTATCCCTACACCACGGACATGTCGAAGAATCCGCTGACGTTCAAAGACATCGATCGCGCTCAGATCACGCCGTATCCCAGCGTACCGCGCAGCCCAATCCACCCGTTCAACCCGAACATGGCGGATGAGCCGCATCGCTCCGGCGAGTTGTGGTGCGTCACACTTTGGGAGATGCGCGCGAATTTGATCCGCAAGCACGGCTTTCCAGCGGGGAACGAGCTCACGCTGCAATTGGTGACTGACGGTTTGAAACTCTCGCCACCGAATTCAACTTTTCTTCAGGCGCGCGATGCGATTTTCGTAGCTGACCGGCTGTTGACCGGGGGCGCGAATCAGACGGAACTGTGGGCCGCCTTCGCCAAGCGCGGCATGGGCCTGACTGCAACGGACGGGCCGAACTGGACGACGGAAGGCATTCGGCAATCCTTCGACCGGCCCGACACATTGACCGTGGTCCCGACTGGAGGATTTCGGTTCAGTGGACCGAGTGGCGGACCGATCGATCCGTCTTGCAGAACGTTGATCATAACAAATCCGTCGGCCAGCGCAGTGTCATGGCACCTGTCAAACCCGGAACCGTATTTCAGCATTTCCACGAGCAGCGGAACGCTGGCTGCCGGCGAAAGCGCTTTTATCGAAGTTTGCCCGGCGCTCGCGGCGCTGGATCTGGGCGTTGGCGCCCATGTAACGCCGCTCTTTGTAACTAACTTACTGAGTGGAGTCGTGCAACGGCGCGACCTTTCGATCCAGATTCTCCAAATTGCCAGGGCGCCGTTCTTTGAGGATTTCGAAAGTGAAAACCTCGATGCCTTCTGGACCACAAGCGGCGCAGGACTGGCAAGAACGCTTTTGTCCACCAACGACGGCCCGTTCGAAGGCGCGCAGCACCTTACCTTCGCCAGTGGCGGGGTGGGACTGTATGCGCGCAATGAGGCCACGCTCGCCATCGATTTAGCGGGCTACACGAATGTGACGCTTCGTTTTTGGGCTCGAGAATTCAAAGACAGACCGGATGGGCCGCCCCCAGCGCCATTCTTCCAAAGCGCTGACTTCGACGGCGTGGCCATCAGTGTGGACGGCTATGCGTGGTACGAAGCCGCGGGGCTTCGCAGGTTGCGTGAGGATTATTCGGAGGTGATCGTGGCTTTGGACGAAACCGTCGCGCGGCATGGGTTGGCGTACAATGGCTGGTTTCGTATCCGCTTCAATCAGGCCGGCACCATGCCCATCCCCGACGGCGGAATTGCCATCGACAATGTTTCCATTGCCGGCATTGCCCCCCGCCGCTTTGTGCTCTCGCTGCCGCAATCCGTAAACGAAAATGCCGGAACCGTCACAGGGCAGGCGGCAGTGCAAGTGGCGGTTGCGCCGGCGCAGAATGTGATTGTTCACTTGTCGTCCAGCAACCCCCAACTGGTATCGGTGCCCGCAACTGTATTGCTCCCGGCAAGCGCAACTTCGGCCTTCTTCGATCTGACCGTCGCGGACGATGATGCGCTCGACGGCGAGCAATCTGCCATCATCACAGCCAGTGCCATCGGCTATCATCCCGGCGAAGGACGACTGCGCATCGCTGATAACGAGAGCGTTGCGTTGA
>DASRHX010001113.1:0-10833 GCA_035650295.1 Bryobacteraceae bacterium
GCAGTTCCGGCTGGACGATCGTGAGCAGCCGATCAATACGCCGAAAGACAAGCCGTTCGATCTTTACCGCGTGTGGGGACGGGGCGGGAAGACGAACGTGTGGGGCCGCGTGTCACTGCGCTATGGCGACGTCGATTTCGCCGGGCCGGCGAAGGACGGCTGGGAGATTCCGTGGCCGATCCGCTACAAAGACATCGCGCCGTACTACGACAAGGTGGATCAGTTCATTGGCGTGAACGGCGGACCGGAAGATCTCGACGTGCTTCCGGGGAGCAAATATCACCTGCCTCCGCCGGCGATGCGCTGCGGTGAACAGGTTCTGCGCAAAGCAGGCGAGAGTATAGGAATCGAGTTCGTCCATGGGCGGCGCGCGGTGCTGACAAAACCGCATAACGGACACAACGCCTGCCACTACTGTGGCGCGTGCGGGCGCGGTTGCGATGTGGCGGCGTTTTTTAATTCGAGTGACTACTTGCTGGAGCCGGCGTTCAAGACTGGCAAGCTAAAGATCATCGATAACGCCGTGGCGGCGCGAGTTTTGACGGGTGACAACGGTCTGGCGACGGGCGTGCAGTATTTCGACCGCTACACAAAGGCCGAGCGGCAGGTGAAGGGGCGGATCGTAATCGTGGCCGCGTCATGCATCGATTCGACAAGGATCCTGCTGAACTCGAAGTCGGCGAGGCACCCGAATGGGCTGGGTAATTCGAACGACGTGATTGGGCGGTATTTGATCGAGCAGATCCGCTTCCATATGTCGGGCTTCGTGCCGGATTTGATTGGTACAAAGGCGTTGAACGACGACGGCATCAGCGGCGAGCACATGTACATGCCGCGCTACAACCATCGAGACGGGCGCAAGCGCGACTATCTGCGCGGGTTCGGCATGCAGTTGTGGAATACGGGCGCACAGGCGAATGCGGGATTTGCAAAACAGGTCGACGGGTTTGGGCTCGATTTCAAGAAGCGCGTGAAGGCGCGGTATCCGGCGCTGGTGTCGCTGCATCCGTACGGCGAGGTGCTGCCGCGTAAAGAGAACCGGGTGGTGGTGGATCCGAAGCATCTCGACCAGTATGGGCTGCCGGTGGCGCGCATCGAGTTCACCACCGGCGAGAACGAGCGCAAGATGGCGGCCGAGATGTACGACATGGCGGAGTCGCTGCTGCGCGCGGCGAAGGCGGAGATACTGCCGTTTACGCGGGGCGAGGTGGACACGCCGGGGCTGGCGATTCACGAACACGGGACGATTCGAATGGGCGACGATGCGAAGCGAAGCGCGTTGAACGGCTTCTGCCAGATGCACGAAGTGAAGAACGTGTTCTGCGTGGACGGCGCGGCATTTCCGACGTCGACGGAGAAGAATCCGACCCTGACAATTCTCGCGCTCGCGTGGCGGGCCACGGATTATCTGGCACAGGAGATGAAAGCGGGGCGAGTTTAAGCCTGGATGTTCACCCAAGTGTGGACGTGCGGGTGGCCGCGGAAATACCACACCATGTTGGGGCCTTCGAGCTGCCAGACGTCCCAGACGCCGTCGTTTCCGATGTCGAGACCTTTGTAGAAAGACATGTGCAGCGATTCGGCCCCGCCGCGCGCCTTGAGTAGTTTCATCGCTTCGTCGACATCGCGCTGGCGGTAAGGCAGGAGGAGGTCGGCGAGCACCTTCTCGACGAGCTTGCGCTGATCCTTGGACATGTCGGATACGGGAAGGCCCTGGCGCTCGGCTTGCGGTTTGATCTGCACCGTTTTGTTCTGTGACTCGGCGCGCGGAGCCTTTACGACGAGCGCCACTTCGCGCTGTTTGCCGTCAAGGGCTTCAAAAACAGCGTTGGCGCGCTTGGCTTGATACCAGTACACGTTGTTGGGGTGGGCGGGATCTTCCAACCCGTTGGGTCCGGCCTGATGACCGTAGAAGATGGGTCCGCCAAAGGCAGCGCCTTCGACGGAGTCGCCATCGCAGCGCATGGTGCAGTGACGCCCGCTGAGGACGAATTCGAATTTGCCGCCCGGTTCGCCGAAGAGGGCGATGTTGTAGTTCTCGAAGCCGCCGGCGTCCTGCTTCAATTGGCCGAGGACGGTGGAGGCGAAATCGGGCTTATAGAGGCCGGTGAAGATTTCGCGGATCATTGCCTGCTGATCTGGGTTGAAGAACTCACCGATCTTCTGTGGGACGATGTGCCAGTTGGCGTCGACCTTCGAACGCAGCGGATTGTCGAAGGCGAAGGTGACGGCGGATTTCTGCTCAGGCGTAAGGCTCTTGAAGAGCGTGGCGACGAGGGTTTCGGACGTGGATTTCTTCGTTGCCGGGGCGGCGAGTGCGGGAGCGGAGGCGGCCACGGAGGAGACGGCGAGAAAGTCGCGGCGTGTCATCCCGCTTTTATGTCATGGCGCGGGGGCGATTGCAAGCAGGTCACCTTCGGCCATGCGTTTCAGCTGACCGCAGGCGGCATAGATATCACGGCCGCGCGGTTTGCGAACGAAACAGGGGATGACGCGCTGGACGATTTCCTGGAAGCCGGCGACGCGCTCATCGGCTGGCGTTTCGAAGGGAATACCGGGACCGGGGTTGAGCGAGATGAGGTTCACCTTGCAGCGCAGTTGGCCGAGCAACTTCACGACACGGTGAGCGTCGGCGTCGGTGTCGTTCACGCCGCCGAGCAGAACGTATTCGAAGGTGAGCCGTTCCCAGGAGCGCAGCGGGTAGGCGCGGCAGGCGGCGAGAAGATCGCGCAAGTGCCACTTCCTGGTGATGGGCATGATTTCGCGGCGCTGCTCTTCGTGCGAGGCGTTCAATGAGATGGCTAGTTTCGGGCGGACCTCGGCACGGCCGAGGGCTTCCATGCGGTTCACGATGCCGGAGGTGGAAAGGGTGATGCGGCGCTCGCTCATGCCGACACCACGCTCGTCGCAGAGGATGCGCGTGGCCTTGAGGACATTGTCGAGGTTGAGGAGCGGCTCGCCCTGTCCCATCATGACGACGTTCATCTGGCGCGATGCGGGATCGAGGCTATGGCGCGCGGCGGCGGCAAGCACCTGGCCCACGATTTCGCCCGCGGTGAGATTGCGCTCGAGTCCCATCAGGGCCGTGAGGCAGAACTTGCAATCGACAGGGCAGCCCACCTGAGTGGAGATGCAAAGCGTGTCGCGGCGCTCTTCGGGCATGAAGACGGTTTCCACGGTGCGGCCATCGTTGAGTGAGAACAGGTAGCGGTGCGTGCCGTCGGTGGAGGAGAACTGTTGCGACACTTCGGGCCAGCCGAAGTCGGTGTGGCGGGCGAGATGCTCGCGCAACGATTTTGAGAGTGTGGTGACCGAATTCCAGTCCGGAACTCGCGAGCGGTAAGCGGCCTCGTAAACCTGGCGCGCGCGGTAGGCGGGTTCGCCAGGCGGCAGCAATTCTTCGATTTCGGGGAGCTCCCGGCCGATCAATGCCGGTTTCATCAAGCCCAGTGTAGCAATGCAGGAAAGGTACCAGACCCGAAAGCGTAATGACGCTGTCATTACGCGTTGCGATACACTAGAAAGGGAAAATTTCAATGGGCACCACACAACAGACACGAGCGACGCGCGAGACGTTGAATATCCGTATCAGACCCGAATTGCGCGGACTAATCGACCGGGCGGCATCGATCGTCGGCAAGAATCGAACGGATTTTGTCTTGGAGGCGGCCCGGCATGCGGCTGAGGATGCGCTTTTAGAACGTACGGTGTTCGCCGTCGAGCCGAAGGTGTACAAAGAGTTCCTGGCGCGTTTGGACGCGCCGCCCTCGCCTAACGCCCAACTGCGCCGCACACTACAGACTCGCGCTCCATGGGAGAAGTGAGCTACCTGTCGCCGCCGCAGCCGCTGGCCGACAATCACGATATTGAGACCTTCACATCGGGAGAGTCTTCGCTTGACGACTGGCTGCGGCGACGGGCGCAGGCGAATCAGGTGAGCGGTGCGACGCGAACCTACGTAGTCTGCGAAGGCAACGCCCGAGTGATCGCATATTACGCGCTTGCTTCTGGCGTCGTCACAGTGGCAAGCGCCCCTGGCCGCTTCAAGCGGAATATGCCGGACCCAATTCCAGTCGTTGTGCTGGCTCGCCTCGCAGTAGATAAGAAGTGGCAGGGGAAGGGGCTAGGGCGGGCCCTTTTCCGAGACGCAGCCCAGCGTGTGGCGCAGGCGGCCGAAGTGATCGGTATTCGGGGAATTCTCGTTCATGCAATTTCCGAGGAGGCGAGGAAATTCCACCTAAAGCCCGGCTTCCTGCCGAGTAAGCACGAGCCAACGACGCTCATGGTGACATTGGCCGATATTCGGGAGGTGCTATCGGCCCTCAGATGAATTTGGTTCCAGCAGGAGCCACAGCAACCTCCCCTTGTCTTCACGCTGCCTCAAAAAGACGTTCCGGGTAGACTCGCCTGCTACACTGAAGGTGGATTTATCTCTCTCCGATGTCATCTCACTCTGGTTCGGCAAGCCCCCCGTTTGCCCGGGAAATCGAACAAACTCAGCTCGCAAACGGCCTTCGGATCATCTCTGAGTACATGCCACACGTGCGCAGCGTGTCGGTTGGCATGTGGATCAACTCGGGTTCGCGGCGAGAAATAGGGGCCGAGAACGGCATTTCCCATTTCATCGAGCACATGGTGTTCAAGGGCACCGAGACGCGTTCGGCCGAAGCCATTGCGCGCGAGATGGACGGGCTGGGCGGACATCTCGACGCGTTTACCGGCAAGGAGCTGGTGAGTTTCAACGCGAAGGTGTTGGACGAGCATTTGCCGGCGGCGTTCGAAGTGCTCGCCGATATGGTGCTGAACCCGGTGTTCCGCGACGACGACATCGAAAAAGAGAAAGGCGTCATTCTCGAAGAACTCAAGATGGAAGCCGACAGCCCGGAGTATCTGGTGCACGAAGCTTTCCTGAGTAACTTCTGGCGCGGACATCCGCTGGGGCAATCGATTTTAGGCACGAAGGAAACGATCACGGGCTTTACGCGCGGGATGATCGGGGAGTACTGGCGGCGCATCTACACGCCCGCGAACATCATCGTTACGGCGGCGGGAAACGTGCAGCACGAGCAGATTGTGTCCCTGGCAGCGAAGTATTTCGACTCGCTCGCGCCGGGACCCGCGCTCGATCAGCAGCCGCCACCGGAGCCGCACGCACCGGTGTTGACGAAGCGCAAGAATTCGCTCGAGCAGGTGCACCTCATCATGGGCGTGCCGTCGTATCCGGCGGCGCATGAGAACCGGTATGCGGCCTACACAATGAACACGCTGCTGGGCGGGACCATGAGTTCGCGATTGTTCCAAAACATACGCGAGCAGCGCGGCCTGGTGTATTCCGTATTTTCGGAAGCAAGCAGCTATAAGGACTCCGGTTACCTGAGCGTTTATGCGGGGACTTCGCGGCAGTCGCTCGACGAAGTGATCGGGCTGGTGCTCGAGGAGTTTCGCAAATTCAAGAACGAACTGGTTGGCGAGGAAGAGCTGCGGCGCGCGAAGAACCATTTGAAGGGCTCTTTGATGCTGGGGCTGGAGTCGACGTCAAGCCGGATGACGAATCTGGCGCGGCAGCAGATCTATTTTGGACGGTTTCCGACGCTCGATGAGTTATTGGAAAACATCGAAGGCGTGACCGCGGAGCAGATGCAGCAGGTGGCCAACGAGTTCTTCCAGCCGTCGCGAATCGGGTTGGCGGTGTTAGGCCCGCTGACCGGAGTACGGATCAAACGGACACAATTGGTTTGCTAGCGCGGGTATCGCATATTCGTTGCGTGGCCGTGGCGTGCGTACTCGCCGCGAAGCTTGCCGCTTACGATTTCACGGCGCTCAAACCACAGGGGCATGTCAGCGATTTTGCGGGCGTGATCGACGCAGCGGCCAAGCAGCAACTGGAAAGCTATTGCGTGCGAGTGAAGGACGCCACAGGCGCGGAGATTGCGCTGGTGACGATTCCGACGCTGCACGACGAGCCTCCGGAGGACGTGGCGAACTTGCTTTACCGCACGTGGGGCGTCGGCGTGAAGGGCAAGGACGAGGGCGTCTTGTTGCTGCTGAGCGTGAACGACAAACGCAGCAGGCTGGAGGTGGGTTATGGATTGGAGCCCATCATCCCCGACGGATTTGCGGGCTCGCTGCTGCGCGAGATGCGGCCCGCGTTGAGAGCGCAACAGTATGGCGATGCGTTTCTGGTGGCGGCGCGAACGCTGGGCGATCGCATTTCGAGGGCGAAGAATGTGAGCATCGCCGACGCCCCGAGGCCGCGCAGGCAACACCAGCCCGAGGGCTTTCCCTGGCCCGTGGTTTTGCCGATCGGGTTGCTCGTACTGTTTCTGCTTTCGAATCGCGGCCGTGGCGGGCGCGGAGGGTTTGGCGGCTTTCCGTTCATCTTCCCGATGGGTGGCGGTGGAGGAGGTTGGGGCGGATCCTCCCACGGCGGGTTCGGCGGCTATGATTCGGGCGGAGGGTTTGGTGGATTTGGCGGCGGTGATTCGGGAGGTGGAGGCGCATCGAGCGATTGGTGATGACGATGAACAAGGATCTGGAACAACTGACGCAAAAACTCACCAAGTGCTTTGGCGGCGATCTCGTGTCGGTGGTGCTGTATGGTTCGGCCGCAGGCGAGGACTTTCACACGAGGTTTTCCGATTTCAACGTCCTGTGCGCCGTGCGCGCGGTGACGCCGCGATTGCTCGAAGAAGCCGAGCCCGTGATGCGGTGGTGGCGCGAGAAGGGGAACCCGGCGCCATTGTTGTTGAGCGAGGAGGAAGTGCGGACCTCCACCGACTGCTTTCCCATCGAGTTTCACGACATGCTCGAACGCCGCCGCATCCTGTACGGCTCCGATGTCATCGAAGGGTTAGAAATCGACGAATCGTTTTACCGGGCGCAGGTGGAGCACGAGCTGCGCGCAAAGATGCTGCGGCTGCGCACAAAAGCGGCGGGAGTGCTGTTCGACTCCTCACTGCTGCTGAAACTTATGGCCGATTCCGTGACGACTTTCCTCGTGTTGGCGCGGCATGCGTTGAAGTTGGGAGGACTGCCGGCGCCGATCGCCAAACGCGAGATTACGGCGGCGCTGCGGGCGTCGATCACGCTCGATACCGCGCCGTTGGAGACGCTACTGGACGTACGCGAGGATAAGGCATCCACTTCGCTCGATGCGCGCGCGGTGTTCGCTTCGTATCTGAGCACGATCACGCACTTGGTAGACTTCGTTGACGGGTTGCGAAAATAAGGAGAGTCCCATGAAAGCCACAATTGGAATTATTCTGGCGGTCCTTGTGCTCGGCGCCCTGGTTATTGGGGGGAGCCTGATTGGCACGAGAAATGAGTTGGTGACGTTGCGGGAGACGGTTCGAGGCGCCTGGTCACAGGTAGATGTCGCCTTGCAGCGGCGGGCCGATCTGATCCCCAATCTGGTGGAAACGGTGAAGGGCTTCGCGTCGCAGGAAAAGGAAGTCATCGGCAAGGTGACCGAAGCGCGGTCGGCGATGATGGGGGCGCGTACGCCACAGGAGAGAATCGCGGCCAACACGCAGTTGGAATCGGCTCTCAGCCGCCTGCTTGTGGTGGTGGAGAACTACCCGCAACTGAAATCGAACGAGAACTTCCTGCGGCTGCAGGACGAACTCGCGGGCACCGAAAACCGCATCGCGGTGGAGCGGCGCAAGTACAACGACACGGTGCAGAAGTATAATACGGCGATCGAGTTGTTCCCGAAAAACATAGCTGCGTCATTGTTCGGCTTTACCCGTAACGACGCATATTTCCAGACAGAACCGGCCAAACGGGACGTACCAGCGGTGAAATTTTAGCGCGGTACATCCAGGGCGCGTTTCTCCTTGCAGATTGGCAGAAGAGGATTTATGAGCGCGGAAATTTTTCGTAATTACATCAACGGCGAGTATGTGGACAGCGAGTATTTTGAGAATCGCAACCCGGCGAATACCGACGAAGTTGTGGGACTGTTCGGGAAGGCGACGGCGGGCGACGTAGCCAAGGCGGCAGAAGCCGCGCAGGCCGCGCTGCCGGGCTGGTCGAACATGGCGGCGCCGGCACGCGGAGCGCTGCTCTTCAAGGCCGCCGACATAATGGAGAAAAAGTTCGATCAACTCGGCGCGGAGATGACGCGCGAGGAAGGCAAGACGCTGCCGGAAGCCAAGGGCGAGGTGCGGCGCGCGATCAACATCTTCCGCTATTTTGGCGGCGAAGGCTCACGCATGCCGGGGATGGTGGTGCCGAGCGAACGCGACCGCGTGCACATGTTCGCTATCCGGAAACCGATCGGGGTGATTGGGCAGATCAATCCGTGGAATTTTCCTATCGCGATTCCGGCATGGAAGCTGGCCCCGGCGTTGATTGCGGGCAACACGGTGCTGTTAAAGCCGGCCTCGGCCGCGCCGCTCAGTTCGTGGCGCATCGTGGAAGCCTGCCATGAAGCGGGCATTCCGAAGGGCGTGGTGAACTTCATTTCCGGCTCGGGTGGAACCATTGGTGGCGCGATCGTGAACGCGCCGCAGGTGAAGGCGATCAGCTTCACGGGGTCTTGCGACATCGGCAACTGGATTCACGCCGAGGCATCGAAGCGGCGCATCCGCATTCAGCTCGAGATGGGCGGCAAGAATCCGACCATCGTGCTGGCCGATGCGGATTTCAACTCGGCGGTGGAGAACGTGGTGAACGCGGCGTTCTTCTCAACCGGCCAGAAATGCACGGCGACGAGCCGCGTGATTGTGGAGGACGCGATCTACGACAAGTACGTCGAGGCGCTCGTGGCACGCACGAAGAAGCTGAAGGTGGGCAACGGCATGGAGCCGGGCATCGACATCGGTCCGGCGATAGACCAAGCCCAGCTCGACACGAACCTGCGCTACATCGAAATCGGGCGCAAGGAGTGCGGCGAACCGCTGTGCGGCGGCAAGCGGCTTACGGGCGGCGCATACGACAAGGGTTTCTTTGTGGAGCCCACCATCTTCGCCGGCGTGACCGAGAAGATGACCTTGGCGCAAGAAGAGATTTTCGGACCTGTGCTGGCGGTGATGCGGGCGAAAGATTTCGCCGATGCGCTGCGCATTGCGAACAACATTCCGTTCGGGCTTTCGGCGTCGGTGCAAACGACGAACGTGAGCCGCGTGTTCGATTTCGTCTATGGCATGGAGGCCGGCCTCCTGACCGTGAATTTGCCCAGCGCGGGCGTTGAGTACCAGTTGCCGTTTGGCGGCACCAAAGATTCCAGCTTCGGACCGAAGGAACAGGGTCCGGCGGCGGTGGAATTCTACAGCGACTGGAAAACCATTTACCTGAAGTACTAAGCGAACAGACCAGCAGCCAACATGAAACTAGGACAAGTGAATTGGAGCGGCCGCGTCACCGCCGCGATCTTCGAAGATGGCCAGGCGCGTGTCATCCCTTATTACACGCTGCAGGAGTTGATCCGCAGGTGTGAGGTGCAGGGAGAAGAGCTGACTTCTGTAGCCAGCCGCCTGGCTTCGAAGCACAGTCAGGAACTGGAGCCGGTGCTGCCGGTACATCCGAGCGAAGTGTGGGCATGCGGTTGCACGTATGAAACGAGCGCGAGCTTTCGCGATGCGGAACACGGAACGCGCGAGGGCTTCTACGCCTACGTCTACTCACAGCCCCGGCCGGAAAGCTTTTTCAAAGGCACGGCGCGGGTGTGCGTCGGTCCCGGGCAGCCGATAGGGATTCGTCCCGATTCGAAGTTTACGGCGCCCGAACCGGAGCTGGCCGTGCTGCTGGGCGCGGGGGGCAAAATTCTCGGCTACACGCTGGCGAACGACGTGTCGGCGTGGGATATCGAGAAAGAGAACCCGCTGTATCTGCCGCAGTCGAAGGTATACAACGCATGCTGCGCGTTGGGTCCCTACATCGTGACGCCCGATGAGATCGCCAATCCATACGATCTCGACATGCACTGCACGATCGAGCGCGCGGGCGAGACGCTGTTTTCAGGCCATGTGAACACGTCGAAGCTGCACCGCAAGATCGAGACACTGGTGGAGTACATATTCCTGGCGAACGCGGTACCAAGCGGCAGCGTGCTGTGCACGGGCACGGGTATTATCGTGACCGAGAAAGACGCGCTGGCGGCGGGCGACACGGTTGCGATTTCGGTGGCGGAAATTGGGACGCTGAGTAATACGGCGCAAGTCGTGCACTAGGGTTCGCGCGAACTCTCAATTACGGCTGTGCTCTTTTCGCAAGCACCGCATTCACCCGGCGGCGCGTCCAGCTAATCGCGTCGCCGGCAATCGTACCATGGCCGGGAATGGTGAAACGACGGCCAGGATAGCGGGCAGCCAGTCGATCAAGAGTGCCAGGGTAAGCCTCAATATCGGCGTCCGCGAGACTGCCCACACCATTGTCGGTCGTTGCTCTGAGCAGGCAGCCGCCGAATAGCGTGCCGCTTTCATGGTGCCAGACGGCGATATTGTCTCGTGTGTGACCCGCACCAGGAAAGAACAGCTCGACGGGACCGAGTCTCACAGGCCCTTTCTCCAAGCCTTTCACGGGTTGTGGAACCGGCGCGGCATAAGCTTGTGCAAGTCCGACGGAGTAGGGATGCGCGAAGACTGGGATGTTGGCCGCGCGCATTGCCTCCGTGCCACCCGTTCGATCGCCATGGAAATGAGTGGCGATTGCCTGCGTCACCGGCTGCGAGGTTAGTCGCTTGGCCGCGGCGAGAAGGAGTGCGCCCTGGTCCCTGTTCACGCCTGTGTCGATGATTGTCGAGCCGGAAGCCCCGGCGATGATGAGCCCATTGCAGGGAACATGTCCGAGATCTGGGGTATCGAACGTGAAACATGTGATCCAGACCCCGGG
>DASRHX010001114.1:0-6999 GCA_035650295.1 Bryobacteraceae bacterium
TAGGCAAGTGCCTGAGTATGCGAATGTGTGACAATGTCCTGAAAGGAGGCGCCGCCATTTCCCTGGAAGCGGATTATCTGGGCGCGTTCGAGGCGCATTCCGTTACGGAAATTCGTGCGGCGCTGGCCGCGGGCGCGAGCCCGACCGATCACATCAAGGGCAAGAGGCCGATCGATATTCTGATCGAGATGTACTCGCGGTCGGCGAATTTCGCCGATTGTTTGCGGGTGATGATCGAGGCCGGCGCCGAGATCGGTGATCCACTTTTGGAGGCGGTGTTGCTCGACGATGAGAGGGCGTTGGGCGGCCTCGTGAGGAACGGCGAGAACCTGGAACGCAAGCTCTCTCCCTTATGCGCCTACACTTCGTGCCGCGGCGTGACGGCTCTACACCTTTGCGCCGAGTTCAACTCGATGCGTTGCGCGGCGGCGCTAATTGGGGCAGGCGCGGACGTGAACGCGCGGGCCGAGGTAGACCGCGATGGGTTCGGCGGACAGACTCCGCTGTTTCATGCGGTCAACAGCAACCACAACTATTGCCGGCCGGTGATGGAGGCACTGGTGGAGGCGGGAGCGGATCTGGAGGTACGCGTGAAAGGTTTGATCTGGGGGGATAGCTTTGAGTGGGAGACAGTAGTGTTCGACGTCACGCCGATTTCATACGCGCAGTGTGGACTGTACCGGCAATTCCACCGCCTTGAGGCGCACGTTTACAGCAATATCTCGTATTTGTACCAGAAGAGATACGGCGTAGAACCACGGATTCGGAACGTACCGAACAAATACCTATCTTGAGAGATAGACTGGATGGCGTCATGATTACCCGTAGGACTGCCTTCGCTGGATTGGCCGGAAGCGCCTTTGCGCTAGCGGCTCCTTCGCAAACCACTCCCTCGCTTCCCATCTGTGCCTTCTCGAAGCATTTCCAATGGACGGATGTGAAAGAAGCGGCGGCGCTGTGCAAGGAGATTGGGTACGACGGCCTAGACCTGACGGTGCGGCCGGGTGGGCACGTGTCGCCGGAGCGAGTGGCCGAGGATCTGCCGCGCGCGGTGGAGGCGATTCACAAAGCCG
Source organism: Bryobacteraceae bacterium (assembly GCA_035650295.1). GTDB lineage: Bacteria > Acidobacteriota > Terriglobia > Bryobacterales > Bryobacteraceae > JAFLBB01. The sequence goes on from DASRHX010001114.1 coordinate 1,074, forward strand.
GGTTGTCGACGCCGATGGTGACGGCGGGCATTGTCGATGCCACGACGCCGCATGCCGAGGCGATGCTGAAGAGTCTGGCTTCGCTGAAGATCATGCGCTATCGCTGGGGTGGGTTCCGTTGGGACGAGAAGAAAGCACCCGAAGCGCAGATGAAGGCGTACTACGAGAAGACGAAGGGGCTGGATGAGTTGAATCGCGCCTATGGCATGTGCGCGATGTACCACACGCATTCCGGGCCGGGGCAATTCGGCAACGCATTTTGGGACATCTACGACATCGCGCGCAAGTTCAAGCCGGAGTCGATCAGCATCAATCTCGACATCGGCCACGCGACGGTGGAGGGCGGTTTTGGGGCGTGGATGTCGACAACGCGCATGTTGCTGCCTCACACCCGCGGCATTGCGATCAAGGATTTCTATTGGGAGAAGAACGCGAAGAGCGCGTGGGCGCCACGATGGTGCGCGCTGGGTAAGGGCATGGTCAATCTGCCGAAGTTCTTCGGCTACGTGAAAGAGGCCGGGTTTACCGGCCCCATTCAGCTTCACATGGAATACCCGGAAGTAGGCGATGCGCACGCCGGTAAAGGCATGACGATCGAGCGTTCCGAATTCCTCCGATTGATGAAGACCGATATCGCTACGTTACGCGAGGCGATGAAGACGGCGGGGCTGCAGGGCTAGGCCGCGACGTCGAACAAGGAGGGCGCGGCAGCGGCGGTTGTGGCGGCGGGCCGCTCCGGCGCGGTCAAACGTTCGCCGCCGAGCAGCGATTGCATTTGCAGGGCGTTGACCACACTCTTGCCGGCGCCGTCGTTGCCAAAGATCACATAGACTTCCTCGGCGAAGCGCCGCAGGTGTTCGATGCGCGGCTGCCAGGCTTCCATCTCGGCGAGCGAGAAGAGGTGATCGTTGCCGGTGCGCTGGCCGTTGCGGGTGGTGTCGCAGTCGTCGAAGTCGTCGAAGGCTGGGCCGACTTTCGGTCCGTACAGCTTCACGTAGCCAACGCGCGTGGTGAGCCACGAAGCGGGGGAGGTAGCGCGCACAGAGTGAGGCTGTTCCAGATTGCAGAATCCGATTTTGTAGTCGACGAGCGTTCCGACGGCTTCTTCGACCGTCCATGAACCGTGGCGCAATTCGGCGACAAGGGGGAATTGCGAGAAGGCGCGCCGGAGCTTGATGAGGAAGTCGCGGTTTTCGCCGGTGAAGCGGAACGAGGAAGAGAACTGCATGAGTAGAGCCCCCAACTGGCCGCGGTCGAGCAGCGGCCGCAGGCTTTCGGAGAAGGTTGCGGCAGAGGCGTCGTCGAGCTGGCGCTCGTGGGTGAACTGGCGATGAAGACGCGCGGTGAACTTAAACAACGGATTGTGCGCAACCTTCGCTCCCCACAGCCGCACGAGTTCAGGCCGGTGAAATTGATAGAAGGTGGAATCGATTTCCAGGGTGTCGAGGCGCTGGGCGAGGAAATCCAGAGCATGAAAGCCGCGAGCCTGGGGCCGAGGATATACCGAACGTTCCCAACCGGAATGGGTCCATCCGGAGACGCCGCAACGCAGGGAAAGGGATTGGGTCATGACAGCCGCTCCTTCGTGACGACTACTTCGCTATTTGTTCGCCACCAGGATACGAGAGGGAGAAGAAAAGGTCAAGAAAAAAATCGAGGGGAGTTTTCGATATTTTCTTATGCCGGGTAACTTCCTGTGTAAGGGTCTCGCCTACACATTATCCCCGTTACGACAGCGGGCGCCCTCACCCCTCATCACCCAACATAGGCGCCCGCTCCTCTCACGATTTCCAATCTACTCGTTGAACATTCCTTCAAATAGAACGCTGCTCAAGTAACGTTCGCCAGAATCGGGCAGCACGACGACAATCGTCTTGCCAGCCATCTCGGGTTCGCGGGCGATGCGCACTGCCACGGCGACGGCGGCCCCACAGGAGATGCCGCACAGGATTCCTTCCTGCGAAGCGAGCCGGCGCGCCATGTCGATGGACTCCTCATTTGAGATGAGCTCGACGCGATCGACCATTTTCAGGTCGAGTGTATCGGGAATGAAGCCGGCGCCGATGCCTTGAATCTTGTGCGGGCCGGGCTTCACTGGTTCCCCTTTGAGAGTTTGCGTGATGACCGGACTGGCTGACGGCTCGACGCCGATGGACAAGATCTTCTTGCCCTTCACTTCCTTGAAATAACGCGACACGCCGGTGATGGTGCCGCCGGTGCCGATGCCGCTAACGAGCACATCCATGCCACCTTCGGTGTCGTCCCAGATTTCCGGACCGGTGGTTTCGAGATGAATCTTAGGATTGGCCGGGTTTTTGAACTGTTGGGGAATGAGCCAGTGCTTGGGGTCGGCGGCGGCGATCTCTTCGGCCTTGGTGATCGCGCCCTTCATGCCCGCGGCGCCTTCGGTGAGTACCAAGCGCGCTCCGAAGGCCTTGAGCACTTTCCGGCGTTCAATGGACATGGTTTCCGGCATGGTGAGCGTGATGGGATAGCCACGCGCGGCGGCGACGAAAGCGAGGGCGATTCCCGTATTGCCACTCGTGGGTTCAACGAGTTCCATGCCGGGCTTCAATGCACCGCTCTTCTCGGCTTCCCAGATCATCGACGCGCCGATGCGGCACTTCACCGAATAGGCCGGGTTGCGGCCCTCGATTTTGGCCAGCATGGTGACTGGAAGCCCGTCGATAACCCGGTTCAACTTCACCAGCGGCGTTCGGCCGATGCTGAACGAATTGTCATTGAATACCATGAGTGCTCCTTCGAATGATGCGCCTCCGGACGGTGTTTAGATCTCCCAGTTCGGTATATAGCGGCTTTGTTTCTCTTGCCAGGTACGCGCCACTTCGGCCAATGTGGAGTTGTCGAGAATCCCGCTCACGGCAGTTTCGACGCGGCCCCACATTTCGGCAAAAGGGGAATCCTGTTTACGGCGGGAGTGTCCGCGGCCCATCCGTCCACTCTCAACAAAGCGGAGAATGTCGCCGACGCAGATCTCCTGTGGGGGGCGCGAGAGCAGGTAACCTCCATCGGCGCCGCGGCGAGATTCGACAAAGTTGCCTTGTTTGAGGGCGGCGAGGATGAGCTCGAGAAACTTCTGCGGAATCTTTTGGCGTTGTGCGATGCCCGCAATTTTTACGGGTTCGCCGGGCCGCTGGAGAGCGAGATCAAATAGTGCCAGCAGCGCATACTCACCTTTGACTGAGATGTTCAGAGGGCCCACGCGCGAATCACCTATTCCCTAGTAGAGATTATACAAGGCCGAAGTGTTTTACGTACCAGCGGTTGGCGGATTCAACAATCGTAGGCAAATCACTACGGATTGGACGCCACCCAAGTTCGGCGATTGCCTTGGCGGGATCGGCGATTAACTCGGCGGGGTCGCCGGGCCGGCGGGGCGCTTCCTGAATGGGCACGGTGAGACCGGAAACCTGTTCGACGGTGGTGATGACCTGGCGAACGCTCGATCCGACGCCCGTGCCGAGATTGTACTCGCAAGAGGCGTTTGTGGAGCGGATGTGGTCCAGAGCGAGGAGGTGAGCCTGGGCGAGATCGTCGACATGGATGTAGTCGCGGATGGCGGTGCCGTCAGGGGTCAGGTAGTCGGTGCCGTAAATGGAGATGGATGGCCGGTGGCCGTGCGCGGCGGCGAGGATGAGTGGGATGAGGTGTGATTCAGGCGAGTGTGCTTCGCCGATGCGGGCGTGCTCGTCGGCTCCGGCGGCGTTGAAGTAGCGAAGTTTCGCGGTGGCGAAGCCGTGACATTCGGCGTACCAGTCGAGCATTCGCTCCACCATGAGCTTGGTTTCGCCGTAGGCGTTCACGGGCTGCTTGGGATGGGTTTCGGGAATGGGAATCTGCCGCGGCGTGCCATAGACGGCGGCCGTGGAGGAGAAAACAATGTGGCGCACCGAGGCCCGCTGCATGGCGTCGAGAACATTGAGCGAGCAGCCGACGTTGTTGCGGAAATATTTGCCGGGGTCCTTCATCGATTCGCCGACTTCGATGTAGGCGGCGAAGTGGATGACGGCGTCGATGGGGCGGCGGCGAAAAATGTTGTCGATGGCGGCGGGATCGGAGAGCTGGCAGAACTCGAAGTGGCCCCATTGCACGGCCCAATCGTGACCTTTTTCGAGGTTGTCGGCGACGATGGGCGTGTGACCGGCCTCGGCGATGGCTTTGACGGTGTGGCTGCCAATGTATCCAGCGCCACCAGTGACGAGGATATTCATGAGCGTCAGGCGAGCAGGGTGGCGAGTTTGGAGCCAGGGACGACGAGAGTTTGATTGCGCTCAGGGCCGGTAGAGACACTGCCGACTTCGACGTCGGTTTTATCGGCGAGGAAGCGGAGATAGGCGCGTGCGCGTTCGGGTAGAGCGTCGATGGTGTCGATGCCGAAGGTGGGCGTGTGCCAACCCGGCAACATTTCGTAGACTGGCTCGACCTTCGCGAACTCGAGTTGCGAGGCGGGCATGCTGGTGACGATGCTGCCGTTGATCTTGTAGGCGACGCAGACGGGGATCTCGTCGAGCGAATCGAGGACGTCAAGTTTGGTGACGATCAGCGAATCGAAACCGTTCACCATGGCCGTGTACTTGAGCAGGGGCACGTCGAACCAGCCGCAACGGCGCGGGCGTCCCGTGACGGAGCCAAACTCATTACCAGCTTTTCGAATCGCTTCGCCACGTTCGCCGTGATCTTCAGTGGGGAATGGTCCGGCGCCGACGCGGGTAATGTAAGCCTTGGAGACACCGATAATGCCGCTAATGCGCGTGGGCGGAAGGCCGGTGCCGGTGGCGGCACCGCCGGAGGCAGCGCTCGAGCTTGTCACATAGGGATAAGTGCCGTGATCGACATCGAGCATGGTGCCCTGCGCGCCTTCCAGCAGGATGCGTTTGCCGGAGCGGATGGCCCCGTTCAACAGGGCGGCGGTGTCGCACACTATCGGAGCGAGCTTTTCGGCGTAGGAGAGGTACTCTTCAAGGACGTAGTCGTCCTGCTGCGAAATGCCGAAGGCGGCTGCGATGGTGCGCTTGTCCTTCTGGAGCTGCGTATAGAGTTCGGTGAAGGAAGGGCGGTCGACGAGGTCGGCCATGCGGATGCCACGGCGGCCGATTTTGTCCTCGTAGGCAGGTCCGATTCCGCGCGAGGTAGTGCCAATCGCTTTGCCAGGCGAGTCCTCACTGATGCGTTCGACCATACGATGGAAGGGAAAGATGACATGCGCGCGATTGGAGATGCGCAGCTGCGAGCGGACGTCGATCCCGAGATTTTCGAGGGTGGTGATTTCTTCGATAAGGGCCTTGGGATCGATGACTACGCCATTGCCGATCACGGCAGTCTTACCGGGGCGGAGAATTCCGCTGGGAATCAGTTTGAGGACGTATTTTTGTTCGCCGATCCAGACCGTGTGACCTGCATTGTGTCCGCCCTGGTAACGGGCGACGATGTCAAAACGATCCGAAAACAGGTCGACGATTTTGCCTTTGCCTTCATCGCCCCATTGCGCACCAAGAACAATCAGATTAGCCATGTGAGGGGGACCAAATCCTTGATTGTAGCGCGCCGGCTCCGCCGGTTCGCCGCGGCCCAGCCGCGAAAGGCTTTGGAGCATTACACGAATTGGAGAAAGAGCTATTTCTCCAGGCCAGCGGTCCAGTTGAGGGCGACAGTGATGGGGACTGGACGGTCCGCTTCGGGATAGAGCACAAGAAACCGATTGCCGTCGGAGGTGACATCGTAGGTGTTCAGGCCGAGCGGACCCTTGAGCGGAGCTCCGTCGACGAACTCCATCACGAGGTAGCTCGGGCCTACGTCGTAAAGCTGGCAAATTGCGAATGATTCAGCGCGGCAATCGATTGCGCCTCGCGGGTGAAGCGCTCCGTGAATTGCTGCCGCAGGACTTTGATAGCCACGGTGCGGTCGA
>DASRHX010001115.1:0-15673 GCA_035650295.1 Bryobacteraceae bacterium
ATGCCACGTTGCGCAAAGAGCACATTGCGGTGGCCCTCCGGGTAGCGAACGCTGCGCTCATAGGAAAACAGGGGCACGAATTTGCCGGGCGCGTAGAACATGTCGGTCAGTTTCTGTGCCGTCCACCACGTGTATTCGCGGCCTCCGCCATTGTCGTGATCGCAGCAGCCACCCCAATCCATGTGCGCGGCGTCGAGCGCATAGCGCCATTGGTCGAGTATGGAGCCGTCGTTGCCGCCGTCAGCGGAGACTTCGCTGTGACGATGGAACTCGCCGCGCGCCAATCGATACTTACCCGCGACCTTCGCCGCGCGCATGGTGGCGATGGCCTTCAGTTCCGGTTCGTCTGCCGGCCCGGAGGCGGGAATGGGTGTGGCCGCGTTCAGTTGAGGCTTGGACGGCGCGGGACCGAGCGACAAGGTGGATGCATATAGATCGAAGTCGTATGGGTCCTCGACCATCTGTGCTCCGGTCCGTTGAGCGCGGCGGCCGGGGCGGCGCGCGCCCTCAAAGTCGAGGCGGCCATCGGAGGAGGCGATGATGGTTAGCTCGCCCGGTTTGGCCGCGACAAGCGCGGGCCGGTTGTCGAGCACGGCGTCGGAGTGGGGGATGTAAGTGGCTTCCATCCAGGACGAGCCGGAATAAGAGGTGATGTACTCGGTCCAACTGGTGCCGAGCGGTCCCCACCAAGTGGGATGGTTGGAGCGGAAGGCGAGCCAAACGCGGCCGGAGGCGTCGATGGCAAGGCGCGGGTAGGAATTCTTGGGCGAAGGCAGCGCCTGCGTGGCGACAGCGCGCGGACGATTCTTCCAACGATCTAGGACGGGCGTGTACCAGTCGTTGGAAGCGGACTGTTTGCCTGCGCCGGCGAGGTGGGCATTCGACGGGCCGGGGGCGATGTCACCGATGTTGGCGGCGGTGGAGAGCAACTTGCCGTCTGGCTCGAACGCGAGGACACGGATGGCGCGGCCCTGATAGAGCGCGAAACCTGAACTCTCGTCGGCGCCCCAATCCTTGCCCCAATTTTCGGAGCCTTCTTCATAGGCGAGCCACAGCCGTCCGTCGGGCGCGTAGGCAAGTGATGGATGGGCTTCATAGCGTGCGGAGGCGGCGGCTGGCATCTCGGCTTCCCACTTCCCGTTCGCCGAAGTACGGAGGAAGACGTCGTAGTTGCCGTTGCGATAGGAGTCCCAGGCGATGGAAACGCGGTTGCCGTTGGGGGCGGCGGCGATGGAGGGATTCCATTCGTTGCCTTTGGACGTGGCGACAGCGAATGGCGCGGAGAAACCGTCGCCGTTCTGGGTGGAGGTGAAGATCTGCGCACGGCCGTTGCGCCAGCCTTGCCATGCGACCCAGACGCGGCCAGCGGAATCTGTGGTGGCGGACGGGAAGACATCGGAGCCCGGAGCCTTCAAGATGGCGACCGCGGCGCCGGGCGAATTGCCGGTTATCGGACGCGCCCAAAGTTCGAAGTCGGGCACGGGACCTGTGGGTTTCAGCCGGGCGGCAGAGTAGGAGGCGTTCTCGGAGTAGAAGACCCATGGGCGGCCGGAGCGATCGACGGCAATGGCGGGACGATAGAGATCGCGGCCGGGTTGTGTAAGGGCGATAGGTTCGGACCACGCGCCCCCGGAGAAACGGCGGGCGAACAGTTGATCGCCACCGGGGGCAAGCGCGTAGTCGTCGAAGTTCGCGGGACGGGTGTTCATGTTGGCGCGGAGGCGATTGTGCTCCTGGTGATGCGCGAACGAGACGTACGCGATCCAGATGTCGCCGTTGGGAGCCACGGCCGCGGCGGGGTAGTCTTCTTCTTCGGGTGTGTTGCCGAGCGAGGCCGTGGCGGGAATGCGTTCGATGAGCGCGCGGCCGTTCATTGGACGCGCGGGTTTGCCGTAGGGGATGTCCGCGAGGCGGACGGTGAAGTTGCCCTGCGAGGTGGTGACTTCGATTTCGGTGGAGCCGGTTACGCCGGTGAGTTGGGCCAGGACGCCGTTGCCCACTATGGGTGCGTTGAGCGCCTGTGCAGCCGCGCGCACACGCATCTGGTGCGTGGCGAGTTTCCAGGAGGAGCCGGTGATCGCATCGGAGCCTTCGAACCGCCAGCCATGGAGGGAGCGCAGCGTGCCGCCGTTGCGAATGGCGAGCGAGCCGTCGTAGGAGGTGGACGCGGTGTCGTTATCGCCAAACACGAGGCGGAGGCCGATGTCTTCAGCAAAGGCGAGGGGAGCGGACGCGGCGAGGAGGAGTGGCAGCAGGAGGCGCATGGGGGGATTGTAATGATGCGGACGGAGGGGGGCAAGTGGAGCGGGTCACTTAGAAGCTTTTTGCGAGAAAGCGCGGATTGGAGCCGCCGTAGGCCTACCACTCGCAGTGAAGAAGAGTGCGATTTCTTTCGCAGTGAGTTCGGAGCGGCCCGAGTCGAATTGGTAAGTGGTTGAGCCGTTGGGGCGAGTGAAGGTGACGAGACGTCGTGCATCAAGCGCCGTCGATCCGGGCCCTTCAAGTTCAAAACGGACGTAATAGAGAAACGTCATGGAAGCGGCGTTCTGCACGTTTGATTCGAAGAGCAGGTTGGTGTTCCATTTGGACCAAGGCTCGCCGGCGAAGGCGAGATGGCCGTGGGATGTGTGGCGCAGGCGTTCCTGAAAACCTGATTCGGTGAGTTCGAACCAACTGCGATCATATTCTGAAACACCAGCGCCCGAGCCCACGTGGCGTGTGAGGACAAGCCAGCGCTCGGCCTTCTCGAAGTTGAGGCCGCGCCAATTGAAGTCGTCTATGTAGCCCCGGATTTTCCAAGACTCTCCAGGCTTGGCCAGCGAGTCGCCTTCGAAGGCGACGAGACGGCAGTAACGGTTGACGTCGTAGCAGAGTTCGAGAAAGTAGATGCCGTAGCTGAATGGGTGTACTTCGGCATGGAGGGCGATCCTGCCAAAGCCCGCCGCCTTGCCTTCAAACTCGAACTTGGATGGCAACTTGAGGCGGCGCATCAACGCCGCGAAATTGTACGTTTCGCTTCTGCGAAGGATCTCTCGGCGGATCGCGAACGGAGAGGGAACCGGCACGGCAGTTTGCGCAAGCGCGGAGAGGGCAACGAGGAACAACCCCGCGCTAGCGATCCGAGTCATAAACGATGTCGTCAACGGACTGACTCGAATTCGCATCTCCGCTTTCGATGAAGCCTGCGTATGCCATCCAGGGATGCGCGGCGAGGGGCAGTTCGCAGGGGCCGTTGTCGATTCTGTCCTCCACGACGCCCCTCACCCCTGCTGCTGCTTCACCACATTCATTGCCGTGGCGATGATGCCGCTGAGGTCGGCCAAGTTCGTTGGAATGATCATCGTATTGTTGGCCTTGGCGAGTTGGCCGAACTGGCCGATGTACTGTTCGGCGACGCGTAATTGCACGGCATCGCGGCCACCAGGATCGTTGATCGCGGCGGCGACGGAGCGAATGCCTTGCGCGGTCGCGTTGGCGATGGCTTGAATCGCGCTCGCCTGTCCTTCGGCCTCGTTGATCTGCTGCTGGCGGCGGGCCTCGGAGGCCTTGATCACCTTCTGCTTGTCGCCTTCGGCGTTGTTGATCGCTGCGTCGCGCTGGCCTTCCGAGGTCAGAATGACGGCGCGCTTTTCGCGCTCGGCGCGCATCTGCTTTTCCATCGCGCTCAATACGTCGTGCGGCGGCGTGATGTTCTTGATCTCATAGCGCATCACCTTCACGCCCCAGGGCTCGGTCGCCTTGTCCACTTCCGTAACAACGGCGGTGTTGATCGTGGTACGTTCCTCGAACGTCTTGTCGAGATCGATCTTGCCCATTTCGCTGCGCAGCGTCGTTTGCGCGAGCTGCATGATGGCGAAGCGGAAATCGGAGATGCCATAAGAAGCGCGCTCGGGATTGAGCACGCGCAGGTAGAGCACGCCGTCCACGCCGACTTGCACGTTGTCGCGCGTGATGCAGATCTGCTCGGGAATATCGATGGCGACCTCTTTGAGCACGTGCTTATAGCGGATCACATCCACGAATGGAACCAGGATGTGGAAGCCGGCGTCGAGCGTACCCGCATAACGCCCCAGGCGTTCGACCACAAAGGCGTTCTGCTGCGGGACGACGACGGCGGTCTTGGCGACGATGATGAGAAGCAGCAGGATGAGCGCGGCGATAACCAGAATGCCGGATTCCATGCGAGAGAGTCCTCCGTTGAGTTGTTAAGTTGCGAGCGAACAGCTTATCAGGCGCGCACGTCGAGAGTAAGGCCGTCGATGCGTTCGACGCGCACGCGCTGCTTGAGGTGGATGGGAGCGTCACCCAGGTTGCGCGCGCTCCAGGACGAGCCGCGAAGCTCGGCTTTGCCCATGCCACCGGCGGGAATTTCCTCCATGGCGATCGCCGTCTCGCCAACCAGCGAATCCACCTTACCTTTCGGGATGGAGCTTTGAAAGCGTTCCATGAGCGGCTTGCGGAACAGAAGCAACGAGGCGATGGAGACGGCCAGAAAGATAAGACCTTGAACTGGGATGCTGGGCTGCCACCCTGCAAGGCCAAGCAGGCCCACGACTATGGCGCCCGCGCCAAAAAACAGGGTGAAAAAACCGCCCGGCGTGAGCATTTCAATGCCCAGCAGGGCAATACCGGCAATCATCCACATCCACCAGGCAAGCGTCGCGGGTTCCATTTGGCTCAATTGTAGAGTAAGGCTGCTCCGGGGGGAAGGCTCCCGGAAGGGGGTAAAGTACTTAGGACATAACGCCGATAGAGGAGTCGTGGAAGTCTCCTGCGACTTCAGTCTGCCATTTCGCGAACAGGTAGCCCGCTGGCTGTCTCAGATGCCGGCCGCGAGACCGGGGGAGCGCGTCCGCGTCTTCTCTACCGGCAAAGCGCGGGTGGTGGTGGCCGACGAACTCGACTGTCCCGACGGGTTCGCGTTGGGCGATGTACTGGTGATACGCGGGGATATGCGCTGCGGGGCGCGGTGCCGCTTCGAGGGTCCTGTGTTTGTGGGCGGTGTCTGCGAAGTAGGAAAGAACAGCAAGATGATGGCGCTGGCGGCGGGACGCCGTCTGGTGCTGGGAACCGGCGTACAAATCAGCGATTGGGCCGACGCCGAGGGCAGCGTGGAAGCCCGTGCAGGCGTGATGGTGGGCGGCGCACTGGCGTCGCGGACATCGATTCAATTAGGCGAAGGCGCGGGAGCGGGTGCACTGTTTGCTCCAGGAATCGCGGTGGGTGAAGTAGAGTCGGGATCGCCGCTGGAGGTGGCGTCCTCGAAACTGGTCGCCTGGGAAGCTCCGCATAAGGGCCACAAGCCGGATGAATTGCAGGGCGGGTTGGCCTACGGATTCAAGGCCAGCAAGCTGACAGCATTAGGCGCGGATACGTGGGTCTACGACGGCAGCCTTCAATTTACAGCCCCCGTGTTGCTGCGGACGAAACTTGTCGTGCGTGGTTCCTTCCGTTGCGCGGGCGGAAGTCTTCTCGACGACGACGTCAAGACTGGCGGCGACCTCACCGTCGGCGGCGGTTCGATGGTTCACGGGCATCTGACGGCGATGGGCAATCTCACAATCGGCGCCAGCTGCTACTTTAGCGGCGACATACGCGCGGGTTTGAGCCTCCGCATGCGCGGGGGTGTGCGAGGATTCCGGCGCGGCGGACCCGTCATGATCGATTGCGCGGGGCGCGTACAAATGGAACCAGGAGTAATGATCCGGGGATATCTAAAAAGTAGCCAGGCGATCCGGGCCTGCGCCGCCGAGCCGGCGGGCGGATTGGACCTGCTGCTGGCGGAAGCGTAAATCATGCCAGGGCCATTACTACACTATTTAAGTACTAGAAAATCTGTTAGCATCAAGAGAATGCAAGTATTAGCCGTCGCTGGCCAATTCTGATCGAATGTACCCACCGAGAAATTTTCCACCCCGCCGTCCGAGAATCCGTGAAAACGTAAATGAGGCCATCCGGGCCAATGAGGTCCGCGCCATCTTCCCTGAAGGTGAAGTTGTGGTGATGCCGACGCTCGAAGCAGTGAAGCGCGCGAAAGACATGGGCCTGGACCTGATTCTGGTTTCGCCCACCGCCGTGCCGCCCGTGGCCAAAGCGATGGACTATGGTCAGTGGCAGTATGAGACCAAGAAGAAGGCTCACGACGCGCGCAAGAAGCAGCACGTGATTCTGGTGAAGGAAGTGAAGTTCCGCCCCAACACCGACGATCACGACTACGAGTTCAAGAAGAACAACGCGGTGCGTTTCCTGAAAGAAGGAAACCGCGTGAAGGCCGTTGTGCAGTTCCGCGGACGTGAGATAGCCCACACCGACCTCGGCCACAAGCTGCTGCAGCGGTTCGCCAAGGACTTGGCAGGTATCGGCGCGGTCGAAGGCCAGCCCAAGCAGGAAGGCCGCAACGCGCACGTCATCATCAGTCCGGCCAAGCAGACGGCTCCGGCCAAAGAGAAGGCGGAAAAGGCTCCTCGCCCGGCTCCCCCGCCACCCGAAACGCCGGCGGAATAAGGCAGGGTTACGAGAGGCATTCAACGAATTGACCTCCGGCTGCGTCTATATTGCAGGCACAGGGAGGCCAAATGCGGGTCGTTTCCCTATTGGCGATCGCTGCAGTGGCAGGGTTTGACGACCTGCAGATCGCGCCGTTTCTCGAGCCGCCGTTGACCACGGTGCGGCAGCCGAAGACGGAGATGGGACGGCGCGCGGCGACGATCCTGCTGGAATTGCTGGAAGGGAAAGAATTGGAGGCGCAGATTACCGTGCCGGGCGAGTTGGTGGTTCGCGAATCGACGGCACCGGTGGGAAGCAACAGTTTATGAGCCAGCCTTTAGAGATGGGCATTATCGGTGTGGGGCGCATGGGTGGGATTCATGCGCGGCACTTGCTTGAACTGGAGCGCGAAGGCATGTGCCGGCTGTGCGCGATCGTGGACGTCGACGCGGCGCGGCTGAAGTCGTATGCGGCGGAGGTGGGTTTCACCGGGCCGCTGTTTACGTCGATTGATGAGTACATCGCCGCGAAGTTGTGCGAGGCGACGATGGTAGTGGCGCCGACGGAGCATCATCGGGCGCACGCGATGGCGCTGGCAAGGGCCGGGCACCGCGTGCTGATGGAGAAGCCGTTGACGGGGACGCTCGAGGGAGACGTGGCGTGCTGCACGGAGTTGGACCGCGACTATCCGCTCTCGGTGATGCTGGCATTTCAGCGTCGCTACGATGCCGCGTTGGGCTACGGCAAGGAACTTGTGCAACAAGGGGCCATCGGACGGATGTTCAAGATCTATTCGGCGCTCGAAGATTCGGGCCCGCCGCCGGATGGCTATCAGAGCGGCGGCATTCTTCCGGACATGTCCGTGCACAACGTGGATGAGATTTTGTGGCTTGCGGGGCGCATGCCGGACCGCGCGATGGCGGTTGGGTCGGTGCTCCACAACAAGCACGTGGCGTCATGCAAAGAGGATTTCGACGATGCGATGCTCTACATGTGGTTCGGCGAGGAGTTGCTGGGGCAGGTGCAGGTGACGCGCAACCACGTTTCCGGCTATCGCGTGGAGACGGCGATTTACGGCGACCAGGGACAGATTCAGATCGGGCACTTCGATCAGCGGCCGCACGAGATTGTCGTTGAAGCATTCGGACGCCGCGGCAGGAGCGCACCGATCGTCCGAAAGGTATTCCCCGGCGGCAATGGGAGCGCTGGCGCGCCGGAGTTCGTCGACCGGTTTGGGCCAGCGTACAAGGCGGAGGCAGCGGCGTTCATCGATTGTTGCCGGAGGGGCGTGGAGTTTCCGATGACGCACCGGGATGGGCTGCGCGCTCAGCAGGTGATCGCGGCGGGGATGCGGGCGGTGAAGACGAGAGAGGATGGGGCCGTGGTAGCGGCCTAGTCAGGCATCTTACTCCAACACAATCACAGACAAGGCCTCGATTCCAGCAAAGTCGCGATGTGGGAGTCCGCGCAGGGTTTGCAGGAGCACTTGCGGAGATCTCAATTGTCGTCAGTTTTTATTCTTTCACCTGTGCGAGCTCCACGAACTCCACCTGCCACGGCTCCTGACTCAGGTCCAGGCGTGCCACGGTCACGGGCAGTTTGAAGCGCCGTGGGCCGGCGCTGCCGGGGTTGATGTAGAGCACACCGTCGCGTTCGGTTCGCGAGGGCTTGTGCGAGTGGCCGCTTAGGACTATGTGGAAGCCGGCAGCGGCGGGGTCGAGCTCGAGTTCGTTTACGTCGTGCAGCATGTAGATGCTCGCCGAAGGCGTTTGGACAACAGTCGTCTCGGGAAACGCGAATGCCCACTGTCCTGTGTCGACGTTGCCGCGAATGGCGATGATCGGCGCGATGGCGCGGAGCTGTTCGACGATCTCAGGCGTGCCGATGTCTCCAGCGTGGAGGATAAGTTCGCACCCGTCCAGCGCCGCAAACGCTTCGGGGCGCAATAGCCCGTGCGTATCTGAGATGAGGCCGATCATGGAGCGGAATGGGTTTGAACGAAGCGCTCGATCCATTCGATGCCGAAGGCCACGAGATCGGGCCCGTTGAAAAGGTAGGACTCGGCATTCGCTACGCGGCCCGCCGCACCCCGGCCAGCGGCGAGGTAGGCGCGGGCAATTCGTTCGAAGCAGTCTTCCGGGAGCGCATCGTGGCAGGGATGGGCGGTATCGAACTCCTCGAAATCGATCCACTGTGGGCCACCGGGCGAGGGCATTAGACGCTTGTAGCGAACGATGCGCTTGCCCGCGATGCGCGCTTTGTGTTCGGCGTGGTGCAGCAAGGTGATGGTGTCGAGCGGTGCGCCAAGCATGAGCACGCTGCCGTTGGCTTCAACGATACGCGCAAAGGGTGTGCATTCGCCGTAGCCGTATTGAAAGGGGTGGGGAGAGGTGATCCACTCGGCATATGCACCGATGGCGACGACACCGGCGTCGGGGTGGTCGCTGCGGAGTGCGCCCGGCCATGTGCGAATGACTTCGTGGAGAATGCCGTGGTCGCGGGCGGCATGGGCGATGCGTTTGTCGAAGACGGGAATTTCGGGCTCGTCCTCGAATTCAAAAAATGGCTCGAAGTCCGCATACGCAACCAGCGTCCCGGCTGGGCCCACGGCATCGAGCAGGGCCTGAATGAGCGTATTCACGCCGCCGGTAACGGGGCCGAGCGAGCGCAAGCCGGCATGAACCATCAGCATGCCGCCGTGTTGCACATCAAGGCTCGCGAGATCGGCCTTGAGCGATGAGCGGGTCGCGTTCAAATCTTAGGGTAGCGTGCGGGTGCGCAAACGCCGTGCAATCCAGTAGATCAGCCCGCCGGCAAGCCACAAGATCAGCAGCCAGCGAAACGAGGCGGCCAGCGTGGGAGCGTCCATGCGCGGCCATGTGAACTCAAAGCGCCGCAGCGTGTCGTAGCGTTCGGTCATCCAATGCCAGGCCGTGTGGGCGATGAAGGCCGAGGCGACGATGGTGCCCGCACGTTCGGCGATTACGTACCGGAATATCAACCCTGTCGCAGGAACGAGCAACGCGACAACCAGTAACTGGCCAATTTCCACGCCTGCGTTGAACGACAACAGAGAGACGGTGAGGTGGCTCCCGGCGAATTGCAGCGATTCACGCAGCGCGAAAGAGAAGCCGAAGCCATGGATGAGGCCGAAGGCAAACGCCATCAGCCAGCGCCGTTGCGTGGAATGCGACGCCGTGATGTTTTCAATCGCCATGAAGACGATGCTCGCCGCGATGAGCGTCTCGACCAATGGAGGAAACCAAAGCACGCCAGGGGCGAGGCCATATGCCGAAGCAATCAAGGTCACCGAGTGGGCGATCGTAAAGGCCGTGACGATGAGCACGAGTTCGCCCAGGCGGCGGAACGGAATCACGAGACAGGCAAGGAAGAGCAGATGGTCCGTGCCATCGAGAATGTGTTCGAAGCCGAGCGCGAGGAAGCGCCAGGCCGCCTGATGCCACCGCGGGTCGAGCGGCACCACTCCGGGGTCATTGTGGAATTGGAATGCGCGCGTTTCGCCGCCCGGCATGGTGAAGCGCAGCACCGTCGTGGTCGAGGCGGCAAGGTGGTGCAAGCCAGGACGTATGGAGAATGCTGACCGCGCCGAGCGAATTGGATACTCAAGAAGCACATCGAAGAGCAGTTGCTCGGGTGGGGCTTGCGGCGCGGGTGAGGCGTCCATGACGTGCGCGAGGGCTGAGGCGAAGGACTCGAACGAGCGGTCGGATGGCAGGGAGATTTTCAGGGCCGCGATGCGAGGCGAGAGGCGCGTACCATCCTCGTACAGTTCGATCGGTTGCGCGATCCATTGCGTGGCGGCGAGTTGAAGTTGGGGTGCAAGATCGGCGGCAAGGAAGTCGATGTCGCGCATCGACGATAGCGGCACACGCACGATTAGTCGCGCTTGCGAGCCCTGCGGAACAAACAGCAATTGGGCCGTGACGCCGGCGGGAATGTCGTGCGCCATCGCGGCGACGGCTAGCAAAAGCAGAGATGCCAAGCGCAACAGCATGGATCGTGTATGATATCGAACGCCCGATCGGGAGGATACAGGAATGCGCATGAGCAATGCGAAAGTGGCGGTGTTTGTGGCAGTGACGGGGTTGTTGGCCGTGGGCGCCTATGTGGCGGAGCGGCGGGCGGTCGTGGAAGCCGCAGCCGTACAGGCGCCGCGATTCGAGGTCGATCCAATGTGGCCAAAGCCGCTGCCGAATCACTGGCTGATGGGCGCGGTGATCGGCGTGGGCATCGACGCGCAGGACAACGTTTGGGTAGTACATCGCCCCGGCTCGCTCGAAGAAAAGGAGCAATACGCAACCTGGAAGCCGAAGGCGGCCGAGTGCTGCGCGGCCGCGCCTCCGGTATTGAAGTTCAACTCGGCGGGCGACCTGGTGGGGCATTGGGGCGGCGAGAACGGGCCACCCGGAACCTACGAATGGCCGACCTCAAATCACGGCATCGATATCGATCACAAAGGCAACGTCTGGATCGGCGGTAACGGCCGCGGCAAGCAACCCGCGCCTCTCGCGCACGATGAAAGCAAGATGGCCGAAGCCGGCGCCGTGCATGACAGCATGGTGCTGAAGTTCACGCCTACCGGAAAGTTCCTGATGCAGATCGGCAAGCCGAACGCGAGGACGGGCAGCAACAACACCGAGAACCTGCGTCTGCCGGCAAAGACGCTGGTCGATCCAAAGACGAACGAGCTCTATGTCGCCGATGGTTATGGCAACCGGCGAGTAATCGTTTATGACGCCGATACGGGCAAATACAAGCGCCACTGGGGCGCCTACGGGAACAAGCCTGACGACACGCAGTTGCCCGCCTACAAGCCCGGCGAGCCGGCGCCGAAACAGTTCCGCACGCCCGTACATTGCGTGGCGCTGGCCGACGACGGCCTACTCTACGTATGCGACCGCACGAACGACCGCCTCCAGGTATTCAAGACCGACGGCACCTACGTGAAGGAAGCGTGGGTCGCCAAGGAGACCATGGGTGACGGCGCCGTGTTCGACATCGCCCTCTCGCGTGACAAGGGGCAGCAGTACCTTTATGTGGCCGACGGGTCGAATATGAAGATTCATGTGCTGAAGCGCGACACGCTTGAGGTGCTGACTACGTTCGGCGATGGCGGCCGGCAGCCGGGCCAGTTCTACGCCGTGCACAGCATTGCCAGCGATTCCAAGGGCAATCTGTACACGACGGAGACGTATCGCGGGCAGCGGCTGCAGAAGTTCACCTATCGCGGGTTGGCACCGGTGGCGAAGAAGGATCAAGGGACCGTTTGGCCGAAGGCGACGGGAAGATAATTTAGCCGCCGATGGACGCGGATTCACGCCGATAGGCCGCCCTTAGTTGGCGTGGCGCGCGAGGAGTATCCTGGTCACCATGCGAAGCATCGGTATTCCAGAGTTGATTATCTTAATTGGCGTTTTTGTGGCGGGCATCATGACAAGCATGCTGCCGTTCTATTTCGTCTTTAAAAAGGCGGGATATCCAGGAATACTCTCGTTGGCGATGACGGTTCCCTTAGTCAACATCATCCTCATGTTCTGGTTCGCGTTCAGCGAGTGGCCTGTTCTTCAAGAATTGAAAGCGCTACGCCCGCGGTAGCTAGTAGAACAAATACTTCTGCCAGCGGTCTTCGCTGCGCGCCAGCAGGCGCATGAGGTGGCGGCTGGTGTGAAGGCTAAATGGGCGGGGGGAGCGCACCAGTTTCATACCCGCCTCTTCCGGTGTGCGGTTGCCCTTGCGGTTGTTGCACTGGTGGCAGCAGGCAACGAGGTTTTCCCAGGTGGAGTCGCCGCCGCGGGAGCGGGGGATCACGTGGTCGAGGGTGAGTTGGGCCGACGAGCCGCCGCGCAGGCAATACTGGCACGTGTAGCGGTCGCGCATGAGGATGTTTTTGCGCGACAGCGCGCGGGCCTGGTGCGGAATGCGGCGGTATTCGAGCAGGCGGATGACGCTCGGCAGCAGCATGTCGGCGCGCGCGGAGCGAAGCGGAATGTGCGAAAGCTCTTCGGCGCTGGCGACTCCCTTCAGTACCAGGACAAGGGCGCGGCGCGCGGCGCAGACATGGATCGGCTCGTAGCTGGCGTTGAGAACCAACACCGGCTGCTGGAGTCGGTCTAAGCTTGCCATTCTCATTTGGCTCCTTTCGCGAACTGGTTATGAGGAGATTCCGCGGGCTCCAGCAGGGATTGCATCCATTGGCGGCGGTCGGCGCGGGCTATGGTGAGCACGGTGACGCGGCGCGCGCCGGCGGCTTTCAGTTCCATGGCGCAGGCATTGGCCGTAGCGCCGGTGGTAAAGACATCGTCGACCAGCAGCAGGCTCGCGCCGGCGATGTTCTGAGAAGAGCGAATCCGGAACGCGCCACGCACGTTTCTTCTGCGCGCGATGCCGGCGAGCGAGGACTGCGTGGCCGTCGGGCGCGTGCGCCGCAGGGCGGCTCGCACCGGTATCTGCAGCGACTGGCCCAGCACGCGAGCGAGCAGTTGCGCCTGGTTGAAGCCGCGCGAAAAGCGGCGGCGCCAGTGCAGCGGCACGGGCACAATCGCGTCATAGACGTCGCTTGTTGGCAGCGACTGCAGCAGCAGCCTGCCAAGCGGCCGGGCAAGCGACTCGACGCGCTCGAACTTGAACAGGTGAATGAGAGCGCGCAACTCGCCTTCATAGACGCCGTAGGAAAACGCGGCCTCGAAGCGATTGATGCCAGAGCTGCATAGCAAGCACATCCCGTTTTCGTCGAGCGGGCGCGAGTTAAGAAATGGCGTGCGGCAGCCGGCGCAGGTGAAATTCGACTCGAGCGGCAACACGGAGTGGAGACACTTCGGGCACACGGGGATCGTCGAAAAATTGACGAGTGGCTTAAGGCAGAGTCTACAGGAAGCGGGCAGGACGGTGCTGAGCATACTTCCGGCCAGACGGCGCAGAAGTCCTGCTCGCTCAAACGGCTGACTAAGAGAGAGCCATGGCTGCGGGAAGTCCCACCTCCTGGGGCCTCAAGGGCCTACAAAGTTTAAGTATAACACCAGCTTAAGGCGCTAGCATTGGCTTCCGAGGCCGGCGCCTAACGTACTGGCGCGAGGGCGAAGTCGACATGAGCTTCCTGGCCCCGCCGGATGGTGACCAACTGATCGGCCGGAACGCGGAAGCCGTGCTTGGTGGCCCCCACGATGTAATCTCCCGGCTTGAGCATCGGAAGGCGTAAGCGGCCTCCGCGGCTGGTCTTACCGGTGCTGCGTTTGTTCAGCAGAAGCTCGACGCCATCCTCGGGCACGCTCACCACAAGCGTACCGGTGGCGCCGCTTACCTGCACGAAGAATGACAGCGTGGCTGTTTCCCGGGTGAAGATATGCAGCTTCTTTTCCACGCGCGGCGCACCTAAGGCGACCATGTGCTCACCTGGAAATAGGGTCCCGAGCACGACGGGCTTGAGACCGGTGTAGCCAATGCGTTGTTCGTCGAGCTGGAGCGCCAAGCCGGGTTCGTTCGAGAGGATGGAGCCGCGTTTACCAGCCGCCGCAACGGCGAGCACCGTGCAGTTGCTGGCTTGAGCGGGTTCGAGCCAAGTGGGCGGGCCGCCGGCGGCGATGCTGAATTCGAAGCGGGCGTCGCAGGCGTCTGCACGAAGCTGCAGGACGTGATCGCCAGGCGACAACTCGGCGAGCGCCCATTCGCCTTCGGAAAGCCCACCGGCGGGCTTGCCGTCGATGGTTACCTCTCCATTCGGAACGTCAGTAGTCAGCAACAGCGAGGCCGGTTTGGCCGGAGCGGGGCTGGCGGCATTCACGGCTGGCCCGGGAGGCTCCGGCGAACTCTGCTGGTTCCGCATAATGACGAACGTTCCGAACACCATGCTCACGCCCATGCCGATGCCGAGCAACGTCCGCACGAGTAGCTTTGAAGTAGTCTTCTGTTGAACGTGCCCCTCGCGTGCGATTGGCGTCACCTTGATCTCGGGCTTGCCGGACTTACGGTGTTGGTGCGGCCGGTTCTGCTGCGCGTTGTCTTCGTGGCGGAAAAACTTGATCTCGGCGGGAATTTCGGGAGGACGGTCGGCGCTGTAGGAGCCGTGTGCGAAAACCCGCGCCAGCATTTGATCGGCCTGTGGCGCGGCCAGATCCGGCTCGGTCACCACGGCGAGCCCGGTGGCCGTGTCAATACGGGGCCCGGCTTCGGCGGCTTGCTTGAGCAACGTACCGCGCGCAACCATGCGTTGCTGCGCCTGCGTGATCAGCGGCTCGAGGTGGATGTTCCGTTTATATTGGTGGCCGAACTCCACCAACCGTTGATAGACAGGCTTCAACGCTTCGAGATCGGTCGCCTGCTCGATGCCGTCGGTCAATGCGGCAATCTCTTCGAACAACTCCTGCGCCGGCGGTTCATCGTCGTAGTCGTCGTCGTAGTATTCCTCGTCAGAAGCGGGGGCTTCCACGGGAGATTGGTACTGCGCCTGCGACTCGCGCGGAGGCCACGGTCCCGGATTGGGTGCGGAGCCATTGCCGGACTGGTAGCCGGGCCAAGTGGATTCTTCAAACGGTCGGGCACTGTTCATGCTTCGGAATCCTTCTCCTCCACCAATATCGGAGGCAGTGGGGTGTACATGCACTCGGCCAAACCTCTCATTCCACTCTGCGGCTTTTGCCTACGGACCTTGAGCAGGGAGGGTACTGCATCTAAGGCATCGAACACCCCCCAAACTGAGCGGTAGTACTGGAAAATAGTGGAGTATGAGCGAGATGGTGACGATTGTCGACCTGGAAAACCGGGTCGTTGGGGCGACAGACCGGGCCGAAATGAGAGCCCGGCGGCTACCTCACAGAGCGAGTTTTGTCTTTGTTTTTCGCGAAGATGGGCGTCTAGTCGTGCAACGGCGGACGATGAAAAAGGATGTCTGGCCAGGATGGTACGACTTGGCGGCGGGGGGAGTGGTGGTAGACAGGGAGAGCTACGAGGAGAGTGCACGGAGGGAACTGGAAGAGGAACTAGGGGTGAGCAATGTGCCTCTAAGGGGAGGCATTGAGTTCTGGTTTGAGGACCCTTCGGTGCAGGTTTGGGGCTGCGCCTATGTCTGTGTCCATGACGGTGAGTTGCGTTTGCAGGAATCGGAGGTGGCGGCTGTCGAGGAGTGGGGCACGGCCGAGATGGAGCGGGTCACTGGGGGAGGAGTACAGGTCAC
>DASRHX010001116.1:0-2090 GCA_035650295.1 Bryobacteraceae bacterium
GCCCATGGCGGATTCTTTTGTCCACCTAATGCTGCTCTCATCGGCAGCGCCCAGTATCGCCGCGCCCTTCCCCCGTTTCCGCCCATTGCAGCGTCGTGTGCAGGAATGACACAGTTCATGGCCTATTCTCCCGAATCCCGAGACCGGCCATTTCACGGCCATTGTTGATGTCAAATCTAATCAAACCGGCTCGAACGCGATTTAGTGCCCGATAAGCTGAAGCAGGACCAACGTAAGCGACAAGTCTCTTACAGCGCTGGTATCAATCCAAGTTGTAAAGTCGTCGCTCAGTTCAAATGGGGTACATATCTTTAAGGATTGCCAAAGCTTCATTCGCTTATGATCGAAAAAGGCCAGTGTTACGCAGTAACGATCGCCCTCATCCTTTGATCTAACTTGGGCTGCGAACCTGGCACTGCCATCCCTATGAATTGCTATTTCTGGATCCTTTATTGCGCAATCTCCGGGTTTCAGTGCATTCCATCGGGCGGTCCGATAGGGTGTGACCCCGGCGTGCTCTTGTTCCCTGCCGAAATCCGCACCGCCTGCGTGCCAGACCTCGAAATAATCGGCCTTCTTAATGAGTGGGAAGCCTACGAGCTTGGAGCCAACTCCGTCCGTAAGCAGGGCACTGGTCACCAATGCTGCTGATACGGTGAGGCAACGCATTACATCTCTCACACCAACGAGAATACCAGAGTAACCGAAGCGACAACAGAAGTGCCGCAACCAGCAGTGCCCCGCAGGTGGGCGGCACTTGGAGCCGTTCCTAGTTGATTTCGGGCTGCAGCTTCCTGCCCGCGCCTGGCCTGAGCAGGCAATGCGAGAGCGTCAGGCGGGAGGACACCGGGCGATCGTTGGTCGCCGGCGTTGCTGCTGTTGATGTTGAGAACACGCATCATCAGGCGGAAACAATCGCCGCCATGAGCGAAGTTCACGATGATCATCCGTCCCCGGCGCATTTGCCATTTCAGCGCATCAGATGCCGGCGCAATCGTTTCCGCCGATGTCGAACGATCCGACATCGAAGCCGACCAAATCGGCATACTGGTATCGGAACACCACGCCATGGCTCATCGCGTTCGGCATACTCTCATTACCGCACGCAAGCCGAAGCATCTTCCTTCGAACGGCAGCCAGCCATTCGTATGCCTTCGACGGTTTAGCCTCGATAGTGAGCCGATGGACAAAGACGACGGCTCGACCGTCGGCGCGGATGTCGACCAACTCGGTGTAACTGTCGAGCGTTTTGGGCAGAGTGGCTTCGCGTTTGAGGGTCTCCACGTTTTTGGCAACATCCGCCACCGTGACCTGGTGGGCGGCTGCCGTGACCTGGTGCGCGGCCGCCGTGACCTGGTGCGCGGCATTGCCTGGGTACAATTCCTTGATCAGCGCGAAGCCACCCAGCTTGCCCAGTCCCAGGGCGCCGGCGCCGGCCACGATGACGACGGCGACAATGGCAATCAGGATTTTTCCATTAATTCGCATGCTTCCCTCCGCCGATTTCAACGGTAATCCTGGACATCCAACAAGGCGCAGCCAATAAGCCGCCCCGCTCCCCAAAGCTCGGCACCCGCTTTCTACAGCAGCACTCCGTCCGACGATGGGCTAGAATTCGTCACCCCTGTGACCCTAGACGCTACGGCTCACGGGTGGGAGGGGCGGCCAGTCTCCCCCGGCATGGCGGCCCCTTTCGACGACTTGGCGAGGAGTTTGAACTTGTCGCCCCGATGCTCCTCCATCGCCCGGGGCCAGAGGGCGGCCGCTATGACGTCACCCAGCGGCCGTCTTCTTTCCATACGGCCACCGCCTAATCCTTGCCCAGATGCACGATTCTCGTAGCGCGAGTGCAATGTTAGACGGCGGGTCGGACGTGCCATCATAGACGGGTGATCCGATGGATACTGAAGATGACGAGCCGGCCGACTTTGCCGTGATCGACGCGGCTATCAAGGGCGGGCCCGAGCCGAGTGTCGAGGACCGGCTTGAATCGCTTTTGGACACGGTAGACGGCGCCCTAAGGGAGCTACTCAGGATTCAGGAACAGCTCTTCCAGATCATTGAGTGGCAGGCCGAGCGGCGGGCACAGC
>DASRHX010001117.1:0-6135 GCA_035650295.1 Bryobacteraceae bacterium
TGGCAGCCGCGCTTCCCGTCTTCTCAACCGCGGCCATGGCCGCCACTGCTCCCGCGAAATTTCGGCGCTTCATGGACACATGTTACTCTGCGCATGAATGCCTGGAAAGCCCCCAGCCGATTCTTTGCGCCTTCTCGAGGCGGATATTGTCGAATGCGGCCGCTGCCCGCGCCTGCGCGCCCACTGCGAGGAAGTCGCCAGCGTCAAACGCCGCGCCTATCGCCATCAACAGTATTGGGGGAAACCCGTGCCGCCCTTCGGGGACCCCGCCGCCAAGCTCCTCATCGTCGGCCTCGCCCCCGGCGCCCATGGTGCCAATCGCACTGGGCGCATGTTCACCGGCGATAAATCGGGCGACTTCCTCTATGGGGTTCTCCACCGCACCGGCTTCGCCTCACAGTCCGAAAGCCACTGGCGCAACGACGGACTCGAACTGCGCGACGCCTGGATTACCGCCTCCGCCCGCTGTGCTCCACCGGATAACAAACCCGCAACCGAGGAGATTCGCCAGTGCCGCAGTTTCCTGCGCCGCGAACTGGCCCTGCTCAAATCCGTCCGCGTCGTCGTCGCCCTCGGCCGTATCGCCTTCGATAACTACCTCGGCACTCTCCGGGCCGACGGCCTGCTTGTCCGTCCGGGCGATTTCCCCTTCGAACACGGCCGCGTCCACACGCTGGGCCCTGGACTTCCGCCGCTCATCTCTTCCTATCACCCCAGCCAGCAAAACACCTCGACCGGCCGCCTTACTGAACCCATGCTGCGCGCCGTCTTTGAACGCGCCCGCAAGCTCATGGCCTAGACGACCAATCGCGTCTCGCCCTCGCGCCGCGTCACCCGTTGATGGTCCAGAAACTCTAACAGCGGAATCGCGTACTTACGGCTCACTCCGGTCCAGTTCTTGAATTCGGAAACCGAAAACCGCGCACCTTTCTTGCCGGCCAACAGCGTCCGCAACCCCTCGATTGCTCCAGCATGGTACACAAGCTCCGGGCTCACCTTGATCAGCCTTCCCTGCCGCAACAGCACCTGCAGCAACGCCCTCGCACGCGCCGGTTCCACGCCACATCGTGCCAGTACCTCGTTCGTCGCCGGAACCGCCAATGCCCCAGCCGCGAAAGCAGCCTCTATCTTTTCGATCGCCGCCGCCTCGTCCTCCTGAAACGCCAGTTGGTGTGACCGCAGCCGTATCGTCTCCTTCTCCGTCACCAGCGTGGGCGACTCGCGCAACACGTGGTCCATCAGGAATGCCGGCGCGTCGCCTAACGCGCGCGACCGCAACTCTTCTAGCGGCATTCCCGGCAGCAATGGATTCTGCTTGTGAAACGCCGCAAGGGCGGCCTCCATTGCCGCGCGCCTTTGATTGAGCCACTCCCGATCGACAAACCACGGCCCGCCATTTAATTCCTCGTGCCGCAATCCCGTCCTCGCCACCAGTTCCGCAGATGGCATCCCAAAGGCGGACTCCCGTACCAGCCTCTCTACGCGCTGCTGCGCCGTGCCCGCTGCCAACTCCGCGGTCCGCTTCGCCAGTTGGGGCCTTCTCATCCGTTCGGGCCCATCAATGTCCACCACAACCCCGCCCGCCACAGTTACCGGGGGCGCAAATGTCCTCAAGATGAATCGGTCTCCCGGCAACAGCAACACTGGATGCTCAAGCGACAAACGCGCCATCCCGCGCGAGCCCGGTTCCAAAAAGTTCGCCTCCAGCAACTGAACCTTGGCCGCGGTCTCCGACGTCCATGCATGAAAGTGAATCGGCGCGCCATGCTTCAACGCACGCGCCGTGGCGAGTAGCTCGATCTCCGCATCCACGCGCGTTGTCGAGCGCAAGACGCCCGGCTCGGCCAGCGTCATCCCCCGCCCCAATTCCACTGCCTCTACACCCACCAGGTTCACCGCCGTTCGCTGGCCCGCGGAGGCTCGTGTCGCGCTCTCGTTGTGCACCTGCAAACCTCGCACCCGCAACACGCGCCCCAGCGGATGCATCTCCACCTCCTGCTCGCTCTCCACACACCCTGAAATCAGCGTCCCCGTCACCACCGTGCCGAATCCCTTCAACGTGAACGAGCGGTCTACCGGCAACCGCAGGTGCCGTGAGGAGTCCTTGCCGGCAACGCGTCCCGCCAACACCAGCAACTCTCGCTTCAACTCCTCCAGCCCCGCTCCCGTCTTCGCGCTCACGGCAATCACCGGCGCTCCCTCCAGGAACGATCCGCGCATAAACTCCTCTATCTCCATTCGCACCAGTTCGAGCAACTCTTCACTTACCAGGTCGCTTTTGGTCAGCGCCACCACTCCATGCCGGATCCCTAGTAATCGGCAGATGTCGAAGTGCTCGCGCGTTTGCGGCATGATGGATTCATCGGCGGCGACGACAAGCACCACCGCGTCGATCCCCCCCGCCCCTGCGAGCATGTTCCGGATGAACCGCTCGTGGCCAGGAACATCGATGAACGCAATCCGCAGCGAATCCAAGTCCAGATGCGCGAACCCGAGGTCGATCGTAATGCCCCGCCGCCGCTCCTCTTCCCAACGGTCCGGCTCAATGCCCGTCAACGCCCGCACGAGCGCGGACTTGCCATGGTCAATGTGGCCGGCGGTCCCGAGAACAAGGTGCTTCATGCGAAGTGGGCTCTTACTAGTATTGGCCCTCGCCGCCGCTCACGCCCAGCAGCCCACTACCGCCGAGCCCGCTACGTTCACCGCCGGTGTCTCTATCGTTCGTGTCGATGCGCAGGTCGTCGACGGCCGCCGCGTCGTCGGCGATCTCACCAAAGACGACTTCGAAGTGCTCGATCAAGGTGTCCCGCGTCCGATCGAATACTTTGGCCGCGACTCGGAGCCACTCCACCTCCTCCTGCTGCTCGACGTCAGTGGCAGCATGCGCAAGGTGCTTGACCAAATGGCCGCCGCCTCCAAACAGGCCCTCGCCCAATTGCAGCCAGGTGACTCAGTTGCTGTTTTCGCCTTCGGCCGTACGTCTGTTTTGAAGGTCGACTTCACCCGCGACATGGGCGATGCCGCCGCAGCAGTCGGCGCCGCGCGATTTGAAAAAGAGGTCGGCGCGGGCACTTTGCTCAACCCCGCCCTCGTCGAGGCCGCCCAGTACATTCGTGACAAAGCCGCCGGCCAACCCGGCCGCCGCGCCCTCATCGTCCTAACCGACAACGACTCGGTCAACTATCAGTCGCCCGATCAGCAGGCCCTCGAAGCGCTCTACGCCGCCGACACCGTGCTCAACGCCATCGTCACCCCCGGCGCCAAACCGCCAGACCCGAAGAAATCTTCCTTCGCCAACCCCGACTTCTCTCCCGCTGATGTCTTCAAGCTCGCCCGCGAATCCGGCGGCGAAGTCCTCGAAGCGGGCAAGTCAGGCGAGGGCCTGCGCGAAATGATCGAACGCATCCGCACCCGCTACAGCCTCCACTACCGCGCTCCCGACACGGCGACTCCCGGATTTCACAAAATCGAAGTGCGGCTCGCCCCGGCCGCCCGCGCCCGCCTGAAGAAGGCCGAAGTGCGCGCCAGGGCGGGGTATGTGGTGCGATAATTCCGACGTGTCGCTCGCGGAACAATCCACTCCAATCCCTTCGAAGCTCACTGCCGCGGAAGCCATCCGGTCTATGCTTGACGAGCGCGACCGACTCGGCTACGAGGCCAATCCTCAGCAGGCCGAAGAATTCCGTCCCTGGGAAGACGTAGCGGCATGGCCCGATGACTGAGGCAAGGTAACTGATGCGCCACAACCGCTCCATGCCCCGCGCGACCATCATCCCGCAACTCGCCTATCCGGATGTCACCGCCGCCGCGGACTGGCTCTGCACCACCTTCGGTTTCACCGTCCGCCTCCGCATTGCCAACCACCGCGCGCAACTCAACGTCGGCGACGGCGCGATCGTCGTCATGGAGCAACGTCCCGGCCAGCGCCCCTTCGCTCACTCACTCATGATTCGTGTGGAAGATGCAAACGCCCATCACGCCCGCTCCGTCCAAGCCGGCCTCCGCATCCTCTCCCCTCCCACCGACTACCCCTACGGCGAACGCCAATACACCGTCGAGGATTTCGCCGGCCACTCCTGGACCTTCTCCCAATCCATCGCCGACGTCGACCCGCTCGACTGGGGCGGCGAACCCGGCGAACTCTAGAACGCCCTAGATCCACTCCGCACCCTCAATCTTGCCAAGGTCTCGATCGAACGTGCCCACCGGGCCATGCCCGGCCCGTCGCGCCAATTCCACGATTAGGCAATCGGAAAATCCAAGCGATGGCTTCTTGCGGAATCGCACAAGCGCTCCTGCCACAGCCTCACCATCTTGCAGAACTAGCTCACGATGGTCCATCAGCATTTCAACCGCACTTGCGAGCGGTTCCGGCTTCAACTGATACACGCTATCCAGTACCCACAGCGCCTCGACAAGCACAACCACAGAAACCCACGCCCCACCCTCGATGAAGCGTTCCGCTGCCGCCACCTGTCGCGCATCGTCCCGCGCGATCAACCGCACCAAGACGTTGGTGTCAATCGCGCGCATAATTCTTCCGTGCGTACTGCCGGATACCTGCCTTCAATTCTTCGATACTCCGCTTCTCGGGCTTCCTCTTCCCAAATACGGCGGTGTGAATGTCCGCGGAACTGTATCGGCCCGCCCGCCTCAGGATCACTTTGCCGTCTTCCTCCACCCACTCCAACACTGACCCCGGTCCGATCCCCAATTTCCGTCGCACGTCCGCCGGAACCGAAATCTGTCCCTGTGCTGTTATCCTCGATTGCGCGAATGCCATACTTCTAGATTACCAGGGTAATGGCAGATCGCGTCGCCAAAGGTGATGTGCAACAACGTACCTGGAGCAGGTTAGCCCCTTTTCGTGGCTTGTCGAAGAACACTCATAAATGCGGGTAGTTGGTCTTTGGACGATATCTTGAAATTGGAGTAACCCGTCATGCCAT
Organism: Bryobacteraceae bacterium; assembly: GCA_035650295.1. Lineage (GTDB taxonomy): Bacteria > Acidobacteriota > Terriglobia > Bryobacterales > Bryobacteraceae > JAFLBB01. The sequence goes on from DASRHX010001117.1 coordinate 4,950, forward strand.
TCTCCAACGCCAACTCGATATTGGGTACAAAGTTCTCTGGGCGACCACGTACAGTGATTCGAAACGATAAGTCTCTCGGTTGAATGCGCACCGTCCAAAAGTTGTCGGGCGTTTCAACGAATTTCTTCGACAGAGGATGATACTTCAGCTCGCCATTAATCTCTGTTCGAACTGTCCTCAAGAGGAGACGTCCAAGATCCCTGAGACCGCTCGGAAGATTTCCTACAAAAAGCTGATCTCCAGTTGACGGGGCAGGTGCAGTGGGATTAGCATCGCCACCGATTCCCTCTTCTATGGCCCTCTCACCTATGATGACGATAGCCTCGTCGGTCGATCCTTCATTCAGAACGTGAACGTCCGTTGGAGTAAAGCTGATCGAATCGCGATCCTGATTCGAAATTGGCTGTCTCGTAATCAGCAGCACAGTCGTTCCACCGAAGCGATGGACTGAATCCCCCATCCCTCGCCCCTCTGCTACGCTTCATCTCATGATTGACCGCATGGATGAGGTCCTGCGCCGCAAGGCCGCCGCGCTCGCCGGTGGAGGACCCGAACGCGCTGCCCGCCAACACGCCGAAGGCAAGCTCACTGCCCGCGAACGAGTCGAGCTCCTCCTGGATGAAGGCACCTTTGAAGAGATGGATGCCCTCGTTCGCCATCGCTGCCAGGACTTCGGCATGAACGAGCAGGTCATCGACGGCGACGGTTTCATCACCGGCTACGGCCTCATCCACGGCCGCCTCGCCTATGTCTATGCCCAGGACTTCACTGTCTTCGGCGGTTCGCTCTCCGAGACCAACGCCAAGAAGATCTGCAAGATCATGGATCTCGCCCTCAAGAATGGCGCGCCCGTCATCGGCCTCAACGACTCCGGCGGCGCCCGCATCCAGGAAGGGGTCGTCTCGCTGGGCGGCTATGCGGATATTTTTCTCCGAAATACAATCTTCAGCGGCGTCATCCCCCAAATCTCCGCCATCATGGGCCCATGCGCCGGCGGAGCCGTCTACTCGCCTGCAATCACCGACTTCGTCTTCATGGTCGCCGGCTCCAGTTACATGTTCGTCACCGGGCCCGACGTCATCAAGACCGTCACCCACGAAGAAGTCACCAAGGAGGACCTCGGCGGCGCGCACACGCACAATGCCGTCAGCGGGGTCGCGCACTTCCAGTCCGCGGGCGATGCCGC
>DASRHX010001118.1:0-3664 GCA_035650295.1 Bryobacteraceae bacterium
ACCCATGGCCAGACGGCTCAACTCTACTTTGGCGGGGCCCAATTTCACGCGGTCGGTGGCGGATTTTTTGGTGGTTCCGGCGTAGAGAGCGTAGGGAAAGTTGGCGAGGCTAACGGTTCCCGTGGCAGCGGCGGATGTGCGAAGGAATTGTCGGCGTAGCATGTTGGTACAGTATCACAGCAGTTGCGGGCGATGGGGGAGCCGGGCGAAGGTAGAGGGAGCTATGGAATATAGATCACTCGGCAGATCGGGATTGCGCGTTTCCGTACTCGCATTTGGCACGGCTACCTTCGGAGGCAGCAACGATTTTTTCAAGGCATGGGGCGGCACACAGACCGATGAGGCGACGCGATTGTTGGATGCCGCAATCGAGGCGGGTGTGAATTTCTTCGACACCGCCGACGCCTATTCGGACGGACTAGCCGAAGAGATTTTGGGTAAAGCGATCGGCAACCGGCGCGATCAGGTGTTGATCTCGACGAAGACGAACTTCCGTACAGAGCCGGGGCCGAACGGGCTCGGTTCGTCGCGGCATCACATCGCGCGCGCTTGCGAGGCGAGCTTGCGGCGGCTGGCCACGGACTACATCGACGTCTATCAACTGCACGCATTCGATGCCTTAACACCGATTGAGGAAGCCTTGCGCGCATTGGAAGATCTGGTGCGCGCGGGCAAGGTTCGCTACATCGGTTGTTCGAACTTTTCCGGTTGGCACCTGATGAAGGCGCTCGCCGCCGCCGATCGCTACGGGCTGCCGCGTCACGTTGTGCATCAGGCCTACTATTCCCTGATTGGGCGCGAGTACGAATGGGAGCTGATGCCGCTAGCGATCGACCAGGGCGTAGGCACGTTCGTGTGGAGTCCGCTCGCGGGCGGGCAGTTGACGGGTAAGGTGCGCCGCGGGCAGCCGGCGCCCGCCGAAAGCCGAGCCGCACAGTTGAGCGATTTCCTGCCGATCAATGAGGAGTTGCTCTTCCGAGTCGTGGACGTATTGGATGAGCTGGCAAAAGAGACTGGCAAAACGCACGCACAAATCGCGGTGAACTGGGTGCTAGGCAGACCCACCGTGTGCTCCGTGATCTTCGGCGCGCGGAACGAGAAGCAGTTAAGCGACACGTTGGGGGCGGCCGATTGGGCCCTCACCGCGGAACAAATCGCTCGGCTCGACGCGGCGAGCGCTACGACTCCGGTATACCCGTACTGGCATCAGCGCGCGACGTTCACGGAGCGGAACCCGCCTCCGGTGTAATAGTTTGCCCTCATGATCCGAGGCGGGGAGCGACGCCGCAAGTCTAGGATGTTGCGCGATGATCGCCTCCGCTTGGCGCCGCCGCGCCCCGTTGTGTCCGATTGGGGGTAGCTATACTGGACCCAGGTGAACTGGTCTTGTGCGGTTTGAATGGGACGAGACGAAGGCGAATGCCAATCTGGAGAAACACGCGATCTCGTTCCACGAAGCAACAAGTGTCTTCTTCGATCCTCTGTCGGCGACAGGCGCCGATCCCGACCATTCACTAGACGAGCATCGATACGTGACTTTTGGAATGTCCGCGGCGGGGCGGCTACTGGCCGTCGCGCACGCTGACCGTGAGGACAGCATTCGAATCATTTCGGCCCGTGAGGTTACGAAGGCAGAAAGGAAGCTCTATGAAAGCGCCTAAAGCTCCGCCCAAAGACGATTTGAGAGCCGAATACAAGGCTTCAGACTTCCAAGCCCTTGAACGAGGCAAGTATTCCGGGCGGCTTCGGGAGAGTTCTAACGTGGTCATGATCGATCCTGATCTAACGGAGTTCTTTCCAAATGCGGAAGCCGTGAACAAGGCGCTGCGAAGCCTGTCGAGCATCGCGAAGCGGGCGCGCGCGCGACGGTAGAAGAAACTGCCCGCTATCCGATATCCACCACGCTGCCAGCACAATTCCGTTTGTTACATTGAGGAATGGAACGAAGAGTTTTCTTGGGCGGCGCAGCCGTAGGCTTGAGCGGCTGCGCGCATCGCGCCGCAACGACTGTTGCAGTTCCTTCTCCTCCCACCCCGTCGCCGATCGTTAAGCTCGCGCCTGTCCGCGCGCAAGTGGACCGCATGTTCCGCATCACCGTGTGCCTGCGGCCGTTTCGCGCGGCCGGTCCGCGGTTGGATGTCGAGTGCGTCGGCGATAAGACCGTGGTCCACAACTACGGCCATGGCGGGAGCGGGTGGTCGCTGTCGTGGGGTTCGAGCACGATTGCGGTTGAGAAAGCGATGGCGGCAGGCGAGCGCGAAGTGGCCGTGATCGGCTGCGGGGCACTCGGGTTGACCTCCGCGATCCTACTGCAGCAAGCGGGCGCGAAGGTCACCATTTATGCCAAGGAGCGTCCGCACGAAGCGCGCTCGGCTCGCGCGACGGGATCGTGGACACCCGACTCGCGCGTGGCGCTGAACAACGCAGTCTCGGCCGATTATCCCGCGCTTTGGGAGCGCATGGCGCGCAAATCCTACCAGATCTACGCAAGCTATTTGGGCTTGCCCGGAGACCCGATCGAGTTTACCGACCGCTACGTCGCATGGGACGACAACCAGCAGGAGAGTCAGCCGAGCCGGCCACCCGTTGAGCGGTTGGACTTTGCCCACTACGGCAACAGGCTTTCCGACATCAACCCTCGCTATCGCGAGCTGCCGGCCGGAAGCCACCCGTTTCCCACGCAACATGTTCGATTGGGATCGAGCCTCACGTTTAACGTTGCCGGTTATTCGCGCCGGCTGATGAACGACTTTCTGACCGAGGGCGGCAAGATCGAATATGCGGATTTCCAGTCGCCCTCCGAGTTGAGCCGGCTGCCACAGAGGACCGTCATCAATGCGACCGGTTACGGCGCGCGGGCATTATGGAAGGACGAGACGATCGTGCCCGTACGCGGGCAGATCGCCTGGTTAATTCCGCAGCCTGAGGTGAACTACGGCGTAATGTACAAGGGCGTCTATATCCTCGGCCGCCGCGACGGTATTGTCGTGCAGGACGGCGGCATTGGCGAGATGGATGGTTACAACGACACAAACGAGCAACCCGACCGCGAGGCTGCCGAAAAGGCAGTGACCGTCGCGGCCGAGTTATTCGGGCGGATGAGCGCCAGCTAGAAGTGAAGCCGCAGGGTGTACTGCATTTCCCGACCGCGATTCGTAGGCGCTTGGGCCGAGGAGCGGCCGAAAAGGGCATTGCCAAACGTGGTGTTAGGATTGGCCCACATGAGCGAGTTGGTCAGGTTGTAGGCCTCGAAGCGGAACTCGAGCTTATAGCGCTCCTTGATCGGGAAGGTCTTCGAGACGGTTGCGTCCGTATTCCAGAAGATTGGGCCCGTCAGATTGTCGTATTGCCACGGGTTAGTGCGAGGGGTGAACGGGGTTGCGACGCGGAAAGCGTCAGGATTGAACCAGAGCCCCGGACCTGGATTATCAATAATGGGATCGCCGACAACATCCATCTGGCCATTAAAGCGGATGTACTCACCCGAACGATAGGTGTAAATGCCGCTGAGTTGCCAGCCACCAAATATGCCATTGAGAATGGGGTGCATCGAGGAGCCAAACTTCTTGCCCTTTCCAAAGGGGAGTTCGTAGGAACCGGCAAGCGTCAGGCGATGGCGAGCGTTAATGGCGCCGAGCCAGAATTCCTGGTACAGGTATTCCTG
>DASRHX010001119.1:0-5432 GCA_035650295.1 Bryobacteraceae bacterium
CGACGCCCGCCACGCTGCGTCTGTCTATCAAGGCGACCTCACCGGAGTGTTCCACCTCGCGCTCCGGCTCGAAGACGATCCCCGCCGTGTTTGGGAACGCCTGACACCACCCTACGCGCCTGCGCGCATCGATCTCGTGCGAGTCCTTCTCTCCACCGGCCGCCTTGCCGCCGCGGCCAGTGTCGCCGATCTCATGGCTGCCGCGCATCTCCGAGGCACGCGCGAACTCCTGCTCGAAGCCTGCGCCCTGGCAAACGAGCGTGGGGAGGTCGCCGCCGCGCTCGCCTTTTGGAATGCTGCCGCGCGCAACGGTTGGATCGCCCGTCCCGTTCTCGATGTCGCCCGTGGCGTTCTATTGGCCGATGGCGCATTCCAGCATCAGCCCATGGGGACCTGCTTCGACTGGCGCACGCCACGGCAGGAGGGCGTTTCGCTCCACGTTGGCGCGCCCGCCGGACTACGCATCGAAATGACGGGACGCCAGGCCGCCGATACCGTCCTTGCGGCCGTGCGCATTCCCGTCCAACCGCACCACCGGTACCGCCTCGCCTGGCGCTACACAACTGCCCTCGGCCGCAACTCTTCGAATCCCGTCTGGCGCATCAACGGCACCGTCGTAGCTGCATGGCAAGCTATGTCGCCAACTCGCGAGGACTCGCTCGAGTTCGACGCCGGACCGAAGCGCCTCGTCGAACTGGCGCTTGCCACTTCGTCCGCCGTCGGAGCTACCAGGCCCGAAGGCCGCCTGCGGCTGGATTGGGTCACCATCGCCGTCATCCATTCTTCCGCTTCCCCCTCCAACCATCTGTGATACCTTGAAGAATCCAAAGCAGGCCTGCGAGGCCTGTGCTGGCTGAGGAGTGTTCCATGGAAGCACTGGGAATGGTGGAAACGAAGGGCCTTGTGGGCGCCATCGAAGCCGCCGATGCAATGGTCAAGACCGCGAATGTAACGCTCACCGGCAAGGAGTTCATCGGCGCCGGATTCGTCACCGTGACGGTTCGCGGGGATGTCGGCGCTGTCAAAGCTGCTACTGACGCCGGTGCCGCCGCAGCGCGCCGTGTAGGTGAATTGGTTGCCGTGCACGTCATCCCCAATCCGCATGAGGATGTGGAGAAGGTCCTCCCCGGGGCCAAAAAGGGCGACAAAGCCCTCGGCTAATCCTCCGTTCCGGCTCTTGCCGGGCATTCGTGCCCTGAGGACTGCCCATGCTCGCCGACGCTGATCTCATCTCGATTCAGGAAGTACGCACCAAGGTCGAAAGGGCGTACGCCGCATTTCAGCAATTCCGCACCTATTCGCAGGAGCGCGTCGACGCCGTCGTCGAGGCCATGGCCGCCGCCGCACGCGCGCACTCACAGCGCCTCGGTGAACTCGCCGTTGAAGAGACCACCTACGGCAACGCTAAGGACAAGCTCGCCAAGAACCTCCTCTGTGCCGATCTCCTTCCACGCAGCATCCGCGGCATGAAAACCGTCGGCGTCCTGCGCGAGATTCCCGAGCAGAAGATCGTCGAAATGGGCGTGCCCGTCGGCGTCGTCGCCGCCATTCTTCCGACCACCAATCCCACCTCCACGGCTATCTACAAAACCATCATTTCGTTGAAGGCCGGGAATGCCATTGTCATCAGTCCGCATCCGCGTGCCGCGCGCTGCACCTGCGAAACCGCCGGCGTTCTCTATCAGGCGGCACTCGCCGCGGGCGCGCCCCCCGACATCATCCAGTGCGTGAACACGGCCACCATGGAAGGCACCAATGCACTGATGAAGCATCCGCGTACTGGCGTGATCCTCGCCACCGGCGGCTCCGGCATGGTGCGCGCGGCTTATTCCAGCGGCAAGCCCGCGTACGGCGTCGGCCCCGGCAACGTGCCCGTGCTGCTTGACGATTCGCACGACGTCAAGGAGTGCGTGGCCAAGGTCGTCATCGGAAAATCGTTCGACTACGGCACTGTCTGTTCGAGCGAGCAAACGCTCGTGGCCGGCAAGAGCCGCCGCGAGGCCGTGCTTGCCGCTCTGCGCGAGCAAAAGGCCTACCTCTGCAACGCCGATCAAACCAAGGCGCTGGCGAAGCTGCTCATCACGCCCAAGTGGGGCATCAATCCCGATTGTGTCGGCCAGGCGCCTACCAGGATCGCGCGCATGGCAGGCTTCGAAGTGCCCGCCGAAACCACAATTATCGCCGTAGAAATTGGCGGCGTCGGCAAAGAGCATCCGCTCTCGATGGAGAAGCTTTCACCCGTCCTCTCACTGCTCTTTGTGGAAGGATGGGAGGAACAGGTGCGCGCTTGCCAGGCCATTCTCAAGTTCGGCGGACTTGGCCACACCTGCGCCATCTATTCCACGAACGATGCTCACACCCGCGAGTATGGCCTTCGCATGCCGTCCTTCCGCGTCCTCGTGAATACGCCTACACCACAAGGCTCCACCGGCATTACCACCAGCGTTCAGCCCTCGATGACCCTCGGCTGTGGCGCCATGGCCGGTAACATCACCTCCGACAACGTCGGACCGCAGCACCTCATCAACGTAAAGCGGCTCGCCTATGTCGTACGCACCGTCGAAGAGGCTTTTCCTGACGCGCCGGCCGCGACTGCTTCCACAAGCCAGCCCCGCTCGGCCATCGCCAGCGCCGTCGAAAAATTCCTTACACGACGCGGAGTCTCCGGCATGAGCGCACCTGCCCCGCACGCCGCCGCTGCCTCCCCAGTTGCGGGTATCGTCGACCGCTTTCTGCAAACTAAGGGAGCCGCCACCAGTGCCCCCACCGCCGCCGCTTCGTCTTGCGCATGCGGTCCCGCGTCGCCTGCATCGGGAGCCTCATGCGCCGCACCCGCCGCCTCCGCTTCTCCAGCTCCTCCCGCGCCTGTCGTCGAAGTCGTCGACTTCGTCTGCGAAGCCGATGTCCGAATTGCTTTGCACAAGACTCAAAAGATTTACATCGGTCCCAAAACCATCGTCACTCCGGCAGCGCGTGAACTGGCCAATCAACATGACCTGCTCGTCGTGGCGCAACGCTAGAGGTGAACCATGAAGGAAATGCGACAGGATCTGGATACCCTTTGCGCAGAAATTGAAAAGGACCTTGCCTCACGCTCATTCGCCATCTTCCGCGGCCACCACCGTGCCCTTGAAAACCGTCCGCAAGTGGATTGGGACGTTGCTAAATGGCCCGACTTCCGCGAATTCCTCGCCTGCGCCGAAAAGCTTGGCGCCACTCTGCTTGTCTTCTCTAACCAGAAACTCACCGAACGCCTGCTCGATCAGGCCCGCGAGCGTCTCGATGGCGCCGACCTTTCCCGCGACGACTACCGCGAATTCGAGCGTACCTTCAACAAGCTCCGGGCCTATGAAGGATTCACCAGCTCTCTCGAACTCTCGTTCGACTTCGAAACTATCACCTACATCTTCCATATCTCCACGCCCTGGTACGACGAACTGCTCGATATGATCGACGATCTCGACGACGCCATCGAGCAGGCCGCCGGCGAAGAGAACGAAGGTCCAATGGGCAATTACTTTTCGCAAAACTAGCGCCGGCGCATGCGTCTTCCCGCACGGTGGCTTCTGCCCGAACCCGACAAAACGCTCGTCGAAACCCTCGCCCGCCAGCTCCGGCTGCCCGCACTCGTTGCCCGCGTCCTCGTCCATCGTGGCCACTCCACGCCCGATGCCGCCTCCGCTTTTTTGAATCCGCGCCTGGAACACTTGCACGATCCATTCCTCCTTGCGGGAATGGCGGATGCCGTCGCCCGCATCCGAGCGGCCATCGGCCAGCGGGAACGTATCCTCCTCTATGGCGATTACGACGTCGACGGCACCACGAGTATCGTCATCCTGAAGAAAGCCCTCGAACTCGCCGGTGCTGATGTCCATTACTTTGTGCCGAACCGGCTTCGCGACGGCTACGGCATGCGTGAAGAGGTGATCGAACAAGCCTCGCGCGATCGGGTGCGGCTGATCATAAGTGTCGATACCGGCATTCGCGCCGGGCTGGTTGTCGAACGCGCGCGAGAGCTCGCCATCGACGTCATCGTCACCGATCATCACTTGCCCGAAGCCGCGCTGCCTCCCGCGCTCGCTGTGCTCAATCCCAACCGGGCCGACTGCGGATATCCGGAGAAAAACCTCTGTGGCGCGGGCGTCGCCTTCAAACTCGTCCAGGCCCTCATGATCTCCCTCGCCTGGGAGCCCGCCCGCATACGCGCGCTTACCGAATCGTTTCTGAAGATGGTCGCCATCGCCACGGTCGCTGACGTTGTCCCGCTCACCGGCGAAAACCGCGTCATTGTCCACTACGGCTTGAACGGCATGACGCGGGTACGCAACGCTGGCCTGCGCGCGTTACTCGAAGTCGCCGGATTCAGGGAAGGCGACGAACCCACCGCCGGCCAAATCGCCTTCCGCGTCGCGCCGCGCATCAATGCCGCCGGACGCATGGCCGACGCCAGCCAGGTGATCGAGTTGTTCCTCACCGCCGACGGCACGACCGCCCTCACCATCGCCCAGCAGCTACACGAGTGGAACGCCGAGCGCCAGCAAACCGAGGCCGATACGCTCGCCGCTTGCCTCGAAGGAACGATTCAACCCGCGCACCGCGCACTCGTCTTCGCCGGTGACGGTTGGCACAAAGGCGTCGTCGGCATCGTCGCTAGCCGCCTGGTTGAGCGTTTTTGCAGACCCGTATTCGTCCTCGGTATCGACAACGAAAAGGGCGAGGCCTCGGGCTCCGGCCGCAGCATCGAAGCCTTTCATCTGCTTGACGCACTCGAATCGATGGGCGATCTCTTCACCAAATTCGGCGGCCACTCACACGCCGCCGGTCTCACCCTTCCCGCGGATCGCATCGAAGAGTTTCGCGCCCGCCTCGACACTTACGCGCAAACTCGTCTCACTGATGACGACCTCCGTCCCCGCCTCAAGGTCGATGCCACCGCCGACTTTGCCGAGTTGAACGAGGACTCCGTTGCTCAACTCCTCAAGCTCGGCCCCTTCGGCCAGGGCAACGCCGCGCCCGTCCTCATGGCGCGTAACGCCTCATTCCCATTTCCACCCACTCTAGTGAAAGAGAAACACCTTCGCATGAAGGCCACGCAGGCAGGCAAGCACCTCACCATGAAGGCGTGGAACTTTGCCGAGCGCAAGCACGAGTTTTCGACCGATCGCACATACGACCTCGCCTTCATCGTTGAAGAAGACCCTTACTCCGCCGCCCGCGGCTACGCGCCCTGGAGCGCCACCCTGCGCGACCTGCGTTAATACGATGAGACCTGTGGCGCTGTCTCGCAGATGCATGTTAGCTACGGTTGCCGGCGTGCCGCTTGGTCTTGTGGAGAAACGCGAACGACCGGGACGCTGCGGGACCTGCGACAACCTGAAGGCCTTGTAAGCACCCAAGTCATCCTCATCAACATGCCGCATATGTGATTGCTT
>DASRHX010001120.1:0-5411 GCA_035650295.1 Bryobacteraceae bacterium
ACAAAAGCCTCGGCCAGCAAATGAACCCACCGCGAAGCCAACTCTTGCCGCGCGAAGCGAATTATCCGCGGAAGCATCTATTCCAATTCGATCACATACACCTGCGGATGACCGCTACGGTCGCTCGTATACACCACGCACCGTTCATCGGCCGAAAACGACGGATGCGGGTGCGTCCACTGAGGGCCATACACGGTATCGGTGGAAACCTCCATCCAACTCAATGCTCCCGTCTTTGCCTCGCTGCGCGCGCGAGCAAAATCTTCGGCCAGTGCATAGCGCGAGGTCTTCCACTGTGTACCTCCGCTCGACGCCTCGCTTAGCCCAACCAACCGCGCCTCACCCGTGGCCACGCTGATCAGGTGCAGCCCGCGGTCCGGATGATTCGTGTCGCACAACACCTCCGTACCCGCGCGGTTGGGCGTGATATGCCACGCATTGAAATCGGCAATCTTCGTGCGTTCGCGCGTCTGCCAGCCGAGTCGCCACAGAGCATTTGGCCATACGGTGTAAACCAGGTCGCCCGTACGGCCAAGAAATGTCTCGTGCACGACAAACTCCTCGTTCGAGTGCTCGTACAGGCATTCAAGCCCAGTGCCATCGCGCCTGATGCGATGCATCCGCGGCGCTGGATCTCCCGCGAACTCGATCCACTCCGGTTCGAGCGGATGAAACTGCGGATGAATCACCGTACGTGGGTAATCGATGAAGCGCCACTCCGTGCCATCCACGCGGCCTGTGACAATGCCGCTTCGCGCGCCCTGCTTCGCTGCTGCCACCAACCATCGTCCGCCATCGCCGATCGAAACCTCGCCCAGTTGCGTGTCCGGCGTCTCCACAATGCAGCGCTCGTCCAGCGTTGCCCGGTCGAGCGACCACACGCCCCCGCCACGCACGAACAGGATGCTTGCTCCATCGCCCGTATATGCCGGCGAGAAGGCGTGAATCGCCGGACCGGCAGTAAGTTGCCGCATCGGCCCATCAGGGAAAGGCGCGATCTCGTACAACTGCGCTGCCCCGGTTCGATAGCTCACTACGAGAAGCGCCTTGCCGTCCGGCGAAAACGAGCTCTGCAGAAAATAAGTCGCGTGCTGAATTGCCGCGGCCGCCGTCATCTGGTGCACTACGGCGCCGGTCGCTTTGTCGTAGCCGATGGAATGCTCGCTTGGCAGCAGATCGCCCTTGCTCATTTACCGCTGTCCGCCTTGCGAAAAAACATCATGTGCTGCCACGGCAAGTCTTCCAAGACCTTGTCGAGCACCATGCCATCGGCCTCCAATTCCGCCTTCGCCTCGGCCACGCTCATTTTGTGTTCTTCGCGAATGGGCACCTTCGGGTCTTCCTTGCGGAACTCGAACAGCACGAGCCTCCCGTCCGGCTTTAGCGCCCGCTTCAATCCGGCGATCATCTTCTGGGGTTCCGCGAACTCGTGATAAACATCGACCAGAATCATCAGGTCGATCGAATGATCTGGCAATCCGGTTGAGGTTTCCGTGCTTAGAACCGCTTCCACATTTGCCAAACCGCGCTTGGCTACGTTCTCGCGCAACAGGCGGATCATACCGGGCTGAATGTCGGTGGCGTACACTTTCCCCGTTGGCCCTACCTCGACCGCCAATTTCGCGCTGTAGTAGCCGACACCCGCACCCACGTCCGCTACAACCATGCCCGGCTTCAACTGCAGTATTCGTATTGCTTTCTCCGGGTCTTCTTCGCGCACCCGCTCTGCCCTGACCAGCCAGTCGGCCCCGCCCACGCCCATCACGCCGGCGATACGCCGCCCGGAAACAGGATGCCGCGTCTCGGCGCCGGCCGGTATTCCAAGGGCGAACGCCGCTGCAAAGGCAGCCACCGCGTACCACCGCGCCAAGCTTCTGTTTGCCACCCGCCTAGGCTGTGTCATAGCATCACAGTGAGAGGTTTTGGAGGATCGATTCATGTTTCAATACGCCGCCTGGTTACGCCCTGTTGCCCTTCCTGCATTTTGCCTGGCGCTTTGCTTGATGTTGCCTGGCTGCGGCGCCGGGGGCTCCGCGAGCCAATCCGCCGTCCGCCAGATGGGAGAGCGCATCCAAGTCGGCCCGCTGATCTATACCATTCTCGAAGCGGATTGGCAGAATGAACTGCCCGGCGAAGCCTCACCCCGCCTTCCGCAACACAAGTTTCTCATGATCCGCGCTACGGTCACCAACTCCGGCAGCCGCGAAGTCAACATGCCATTGCTCCACCTTGTGGACGATGCCAACAAACAAATTCTCGAGTCCGACGACGGAAAAGGAGTCGAGGAGTGGTTCGGCCTCTACCGTGCCATCAAGCCCGCCGATACGCTTCCCGGCCGCTTCCTGTTCGATGCTAAGCCGGGCAACTACAAGCTTCTTCTATCCGACGGGGGTGACCTGGAGAGAGAAATTACGGCGCTGGTTTCCATTCCGCTGCGTCTGAAAGAGTACGAGAAATTCGAACCAGGTGTTGTCAAGAAGGATGGCGAATAGGCTCGCAATCTGCGCGGCTCTCCTCAGCGGAGCGCTGTGGGCACAGGAGGCTTCCACCCCAGGAGCCTTGGCCGTCGTCGATCCCGTGCTCAGTGAAGTCGAAGACGGTGCGCCTGCGGGCTCCAGCCACCAGTTCTTACCCGGTGAAATTGTTCACCTGGCGTTCCGAGTCCAAGGCTATAAGCGCGAAGAGAAGCAGGACGAGCGCAGGTTTCTGAAGTTGAACTGGCGGGTCGAACTGCGCGACGCTGCTAAACGCCTCGTCGTTCAACCGGCGACTGGCAAAATCGATTCCGAACTCACTGAGCAGGACAAGGATTGGAAACCGAAGCAACACTGGCAGGCTCTTCTGCCGCCGCTAATGGCTTCCGGCGACTACCAGTTGACGATCACCCTAGTGGACGAATATGCCGCTAAGGAAACGTCGCGCACACTCACCCTGCCCGTCAAAGGCTATGATGTCGAGCCTAGCCGCGAACTCATCGTTCGCAATATCCGTTACTATCGCACCGAGCCTGACGGTCAGCAACCACCACTTGAGCAGCCCGCCTACCGCCCTGGCGACACCGTCTGGGCGCAGTTCGACATCACCGGCTTTCGCCTCGGCGAGCTCAACCGTTTCGAGCTTAGCTACGGTATTGAAGTCTTCCGCGCCAATGGCCAGTCCTTGTACAAGGAGGAGGAGGCCGCCCGTCTGGCCGAAGCCAACTTCTACCCCAAATCAGCCGTGCCGGGTGCATTTAGCCTGAAGCTGACACCCGACCTTGCCAAGGGCCCGTACACCGTCATCCTCCGCGTGCGCGATCTCGCCGGTAACCAGACTTACGAAACGAAAACCTCGTTCACCGTCGAGTAGGCTCAACCCGCTGAGAACATCGCGCCCCTCGCCGCACCCCCATTTGTGGCTCTTTTCCGCACGTCCAGCGCAGCGCTGCACGGCATCCAGGCCCGTCTCGTGGACGTCGAAGTTGATATGTACCCTGCCGGCTCCGGTCGCGACTTCGTCACAGTGGGTATGCCGGATACCGCCGTTCGCGAAAGCCGCGAACGCATCAAGAGCGCCCTCCTGAATTCCGGTTTCGGCTACCCCAACAAGAGCGTGACCATAAACCTCGCCCCGGCGAATGTTCGGAAGGAGGGTGCCGGTTTCGACCTCCCCATGGCGCTCGGCATTTTGGGCGCGATGGGCGTAGTGAAGACCTCGGCCGATACCCTCTTTTCCGGTGAACTCTCGCTCGACGGCTCCCTGCGCCCCGTCCGCGGGGCGCTCTCCATGGCAGTCTGCGCCCGCCGCCAGGGTCTGCGCAGGCTCATTCTCCCCATCGACAACGCCGCGGAGGCAGCCGTAGTTGAAGGCGTCGAGGTCTTCGGCCTCGGCCATTTGTCTGAAGTCGTTGGTGTGCTGAGCGGCGCGCGGCCAGCCCAACCGGTCCGGCCCACCACTCACTTGCAGCTGGACAGCACCTCTCCGATCACTGACTTTCAAGACGTCCGCGGGCAAGCCTCCGGCAAACGCGCCCTGGAGGTTGCGGCTGCCGGCGGCCACAATGTTCTCATGATCGGGCCTCCTGGTTCCGGCAAAACCATGCTTGCCCGCCGCCTCGCCGGTATCCTTCCACCCCTGACCTTTGAGGAAGCACTCGAGTCGACGCAGGTCCATTCCATAGCCGGCCTGCTCCCGAAAGGGATCGGTTTCCTCGTGGATCGCCCCTTCCGCGCGCCCCATCACTCGGTTTCCGACGCTGGTCTGCTCGGCGGCGGGTCCGGAACGCCCCGCCCCGGCGAGGCAAGTCTGGCCCACAACGGCGTTCTATTCCTCGACGAATTACCCGAGTTTGCCCGCAATGTCCTCGAACAACTCCGCCAGCCGCTGGAGGAGGGCGCCGTCGTTCTTTCCCGCGCGCAGAACACGCTCACCTTCCCCGCTCGATTCATGCTGGTGGCGGCGATGAATCCCTGTCCGTGCGGTTTTCATGGCGACCCTACCCGCGAATGCCGGTGCACCCCCGGCATCATCCAGCGATACCTCGCCAAGATCAGCGGTCCCCTCCTCGACCGCATCGATCTCCACATTGAAGTCTCCGCCGTTCCGTATCAGGAATTGCGCGGCCGGGCGGGTGGGCAGTCGTCTGCCGAGATGCGGGAACGGGTGCTGGCCGCCAGGGAGCGCCAATTGGCCCGCGGTTACTGCAATGCCTATATCCCTGCCGGCGAGATCCGATCGCTGTGCGCCCTGAACGTCTCGGGCGAGCAGACCCTCGAGCTCGCCGTGAGGAAATTGGGGCTCAGTGCTCGAGCCCACGACCGGATTCTGAAGGTCGCCCGAACGATTGCCGACTTGGCCGGCTCGGTCGAGATCTCGGCGAAACACCTTGCCGAGTCAGTTCAATATCGCAATCTCGACCGCAGTTATTGGACCTAGTTTTCATTACTACGAAAAAATGACGAAATAAGGTACTATCGTACGCCCTACGAAGTTTCCTACGGCACGTGCCCCTGCACTAGGGGATAGTTGGAGTGCCACTTAGGCTTTTCCCCTAAAATAAAAGTAAAGAAAGGCAAAACTTTGCCATTGCCAACTGTAAAGCTTTGTCTTACACTACTCGATATTGACGGAGTACTGTCTAGTACCTAGGGCGTGGAGTGCCCAGCTAGGCGGACTCCTTTAGGGACATTTGGAGGAGTAAAAGACTAATGTTAAAGAGACTCGGGATCGTACTGGCGATCCCTTTGTTGGCGATTCCAGCGTTTTCCGCGGTGCTGATTGACTTCAACACCCTGACGCTCGGAAGCTACGGCGCGTTCCCGTCAAACGGCAATGGCGGCGCGGGTCAGCCTGGTTTCGATACACCGCTCGCCACACTGGGTGTCGTCATCTCCGGCGATGTCAACACGTCACGGTTGCAGGTAATCAGCAGT